>JAURWH010000121.1 GCA_030655055.1 bacterium | reverse complement strand
AAGCGCGCTACCAACTGCGCCACACCCCGTTTTAAAACAGGAACTTGTAATTATATAACACTTTTACCGGCGATGTCAAGCAATACCGGAGGTTCTATCCCGGCCTTGACATTCAGGCCACGGGGCAGTTGTGCCTGTCATGGCCAGAAAGACTGTTGATCAGCGGGGCGATCTTCTTCAGGGCCAGGGTCCGGTGGCTGATCCCGTTCTTCTCTTCCGGCGAAAGCTGGGCCATGGTCTTTTCATATTGCGGCAGCCAGAACACCGGATCGTAGCCAAAGCCGTTCCCGCCCCGGGGCTGGTCAGTGATCCTGCCCTCTATCTTCCCCTCGGTAAAATAGGCCCGGTTGTGGTTGGAGACCAGGGCCATGGTGCAGACGAAGCGGGCGGTCAGTTTTTCCTGGGGCAGGCCTTTCAGCTCGGCCAGCAGCTTTTGGATGTTCTTTGCGGGGTCGGCCTCCTCCCCGGCATAGCGGGCGGAGTGCACCCCCGGGCGGCCCTGCAGGGCGTCCACCTCCAGGCCGGAATCATCGGCCAGGGCCCAGCAGCCGGAGTGATAGGCCGCGGTCTGGGCCTTAAGCAGGGCGTTGTCGGCAAAGGTCTTTCCCGTCTCCTCCACCTCCGGGTACTCCGGAAGATCATTCAGGCTCAGGAACTCCACCCCGTCCACTTTAAGGATCTGGGAGATCTCCCTGAGCTTGTGCGCGTTCCTGGTGGCGATGACTATCTGCATAATGGTTTGAGTTGATTAAATTTCAAGCACTAAATGCTAAATCCTAAATCACCGCCGTTGGCGGGATCCCGCTGCGGCGGGACAAAACCCAATGATCAAAGGATCCAATTCACAAGCTGTTTCGAGATTTGTGATTTTTGCCTTGTTTAGAATTTGCCGGCTTCGGGTTATCTCAGGTACTTCCACACCAGGAAGATGATGGCCCCCCATCCCCCCAGCCCGTGGCAGATGGCCGCGGCCCAGATGTTTTTGGTGTGCTGGGTCAGCCAGGCCAAGACCAGCCCGCTCAGGAACACCAGCCCCACCAATGGCAGGCCGGGCAGCCCCGGCACCAGGAAGCCCACCGTCACCAGGTGATAGAAGGTGAACAGCAGGGCCGAGATCAGCACCGTTTTGGTTTTGGAGAACCTCAGGCTCAACAATCCCTGCAGACCGGCCCGCCAGTACAGCTCCTCGCCCACCGGGACTATGATCCCCACAAACAGAAAGAACTGCCAGAAGCTGTAGCGCAGGGCCTGGCTCTGGGCCAGGCGCTGGGAGCAGGCCTGCAGCATGTTCCCGGAAACGGCCTGGGTGAAGAACATGGTCCCCAGCACCAGTATCAGGGCCGCCGCCCCCAGGGCCGATGATATTCCCCAGGCCAGGCTCTTTAGGATGTTCCGGGGCCTCATTACCAGCATTGACTTTAACCGGAAGGCCCTGATCACCCAGTAGGCTCCGCCGTAAAATATCAGGCAGCACAGGATGATGGCCAGCCAGGCGTCGTTCAATATCCACAGCCCCAGCCAGTTGGCCAGGGCCGGGGCCAGGGTCAGGGCCGCCAGTAGAAAGTCGATGGCCGGGCGGGAATGTTTATTCCGGTGTTTGTTCATCCATATCCCCCTGATGCCGGTGAATGGAGTTTTGGAGTTTTTCCAGCAGTCCCAGCACTTCCTCCCTGGTCTCGGCCCGCATAAGTTCCTGGCGCAGGGCGGCCGCCCCGGGAATGCCCTTGATGTACCAGCCCAGATGCTTGCGCATTTCCCGGAGGCCCCGGGGCTGGCCCTTGTCGGCCACCGCCATCTCTATGTGCTGGATTATGACCGCCAGCTTTTCCGGCCAGCTTACTGCAAATTCAGAATTCTGAATTCCGACTTCTGAATTCAATGCGCGGTTGATCTCAGCAAACAAGAAGGGATTTCCCAAAGCCGCCCGGCCCACCATCACCAGGTCGCAGCCGGTCTCCTCCGCCATCCTTGCGGCGTCGGCCCCGCTCTTGACATCGCCGTTGCCTATCACCGGGATCTTGACCGCCTGCTTGACCCGGCCGATCACCGCCCAGTCGGCCGAACCGGAGAACATCTGGCTCTTGGTGCGCCCGTGGACCGCTATGGCCGCGATGCCGCTGGCCTCAAGTATTTTGGCTATCTCCACCGCATTCTCGGCCCCCACCTCCCAGCCGCTCCGGATCTTGGCCAGCACCGGCCGGGGCGAGGCCTGGACCGCGGCCCGGGCGATCTGCCCCACCAGCTCCGGATCCTTGAGCAGGGCCGAGCCGCCCCCGTTCTTGACGATCTTGGGGGCCGGGCAGCCGAAATTAAGGTCGTAGCAGTCGGGGGCCAATGGCTCCAGCCAGGCCACCGCCTCGGCAAAGGCCTGGGGCCTTTTGCCGAAAAGCTGGAGGGCCACCGGGCGCTCCTCCTCCCGGAACCCGGCCATTTTGAGGGTCTTCCCGTGGTGGCGGGACAGGGCCTCGGTGGAAAGCATCTCGGAATATACCAGGGCCGCCCCGTGCCGGCGGCATATAACGCGAAAGGCCGAATCGGTGATGCCCGCCATGGGCGCCAGCACCGCCCGGCCCTTAAGTTGGCTGATGTCTAACACTGTTCCCAAATTGTATCCTGAATTGTTATGGTGATTGAAACCAGGCAGCAAGAGAATGGATCGTCATAAAAATGATCGGCGTCAATCGGCGATGATCCGCGTCCCGTTCCCCGGTCCGGGCTATGGTCCTTACTCCCGGTTCTTCTGCCATTTTTTAAAGAAGGCCCGGAGCAGGATGATGAACACCGCCACCAGGATGGAGATCAGCCGACGGTCGGCCGAGGCCGCCATGATGGACAGCACCGACAGGAAGAAAGTGCTGCCGTAAAGGAACAGCACCGCCCCCTGGTGGGAAAACCCGGCCGACAAAAGCAGGTGGTGGATGTGCTCCTTGTCCGCCTGGTAGAATTTCTGGCCCCGCCGGGTCCGCCGCAGAACCGCCTTGACTGTGTCGAAGATCGGCACGCCCAGGGCGGCGATGGGCAGCAGCAGGGAGATGGCGGCCACGCTCTTCATGGTGCCCAGAGTGGTCATGGCCCCGAACAGGAAGCCGATCAGGGTGGCTCCGGAGTCTCCCAAAAATATCTTGGCCGGATGAAAATTGAACGGCAGGAATCCCAGCAGGCTCCCCAGCATCAGGATCGAGGTCAACGCCACCAGGGGCTGTCCGGTCTGTTCGGCCACAAAGAAGATGGTGAGGGCCACTATGGCGCTGACCCCGGCGGCCAGCCCGTCCAGCCCGTCCAAGAAATTAAGGGCGTTGATCAGGAACACTATCCACAGGGCGGTGAAGGGATAGCTCAGCAGGCCCAGCTCCAGCCTTCCGCCCAGGGGATTGGGCAGCATGGTGATCAGGAACCCGCCCCAGATCAAAACCCCGGCCGCCGCGAACTGCACCAGGAACCTTAAGGCCACCGAGGCGTCCTTGAGGTCGTCGTACAGTCCGATGCCGAAGATCATCAGCCCCCCCAGGGTCAAAGCCAGAAGCTTCCGGTCCATTGATTCGAACACCTGGGGCCAGATGCCCCTGGCCAGCCACAGGCAGATGAAAAATGAAGCCGCCACGGCCGCTCCTCCCAGACAGGGCATTTCCTTCTGGTGGACCTTGCGAAGGCCGGGACGGTCAAAGACCTGGTATCTGACCGACAGGGCCATGGCCAGCGGGGTCAGTCCCAGGGCCAGCATGGCCGCTCCGAAAAATGACAAAAGATAATGCATAACTTTTTATGGGTTTACCAGAATGCCGCCCCGGTTTAAGAGGGACGGCATTCTGTTTTGAAAACTTTAACCGTTGATCTTTGAGGCCAGCTGGTCCAGTTCCTCCTTGGTCCTCTTCTCGGTGACCGCCAGCATCAGGTGGCCTTTTAATTCGGGGTAGAACTTCTCCAGGTCCAGGCCCCCCAGGATCCCGTCCTTCTTTAATTCTTCCAGCAGTTTGGCCACCGGCTGTTTGGGCTGGATCACGAATTCCTTGAAGAAGGGGGCGCTGAAGGAGGGCTTCAGTTTCTGGGAGAGATAATGGCTCTTCTGCAGGCAGAGCTCCGCCACCTGCTTGATCCCGGAGCGGCCCATCAGGGAAAGGTAGACCGCGGCGGCCAGGGCGCACAGGGCCTCGTTGGAACAGATGTTGGAGGTGGCCTTTTCCCGGCGGATGTGCTGCTCCCGGGTCTGCAGGGTCAGCACCGCCCCCTCCTGCCCCTTGGCGTCGGTGGTCAGGCCCACCAGCCGGCCCGGCATCAGCCGCAGCAGGTTGGTCTTGACGGCGAACAGCCCCAGATAAGGCCCGCCCAGGTTGGTGGGCATGCCCAGGGGCTGGCCCTCTCCGGTGACGATGTCGGCCCCGTATTCCCCCGGGGTCTTTAAAATTCCCAGCGAGATGGGATCGACCGAGACCGCCAGCAGCGCCCCGGCCTGGTGGGCCAGGGCTGAGATCTCGTCCATCTGCTCCAGGTGGCCGAAGAAATTGGGGTGCTGGACCAGCACTCCGGCGGTGTTCGGGCCCACGGCCTTCTTTAAGGCCTCCAGATCGGTGGCCCCGTCCTTGAAGCCGATCTCAATGACATCTATCCCGGCCCCGCCGGCATAGGTGGCCAGGACCTGGCGGTAGGCGGGATTGACCGTCCGGGCGACCACCAGCTGTTTGCGCTTGGTATGGTTGCAGGCCAGCACTCCGGCCTCGGCCAGGGCGGTGGCCCCGTCGTACATCGAGGCGTTGGCGGCGTCCATGCCGGTCAGGGCGGTGATCAGGCTCTGGAACTCCCAGATGGCCTGGAGGGTGCCCTGGCTGACCTCGGCCTGGTACGGGGTGTAGGCGGTGTAGAACTCGGAGCGCAGCAGAATGTGGTCTATGGCCGCCGGGATGTAGTGGTCATAGGCCCCGCCGCCCAGGAAGGATATCTGGGAGGAGGCCGGATGATTCTGCCCGGCCAGGGCCTTCACTTCTTTGACCGCTTCCATCTCGGACAGGGCCTGGGGAAGCTTCAGCTCGGCCTTCAGCCGGATCTCCGCCGGAATGTCGGCTATCAGCTCGTCAAAACTCTTGACCCCGATCCGCTTGAGCATGGCCTCGCGG
>JAURWH010000120.1 GCA_030655055.1 bacterium | reverse complement strand
TAAGATTTCTCCGTGTCTCTGTGTCTCTGTGGCAAATTGCCCCGGTTCATTTCGCCGTTAAGTTCATCCCGTCGAACAGCATGGCCGGGGTGCGGTACGGCCCCTTGTCCTCGGTCTCGGACGAGATCTCCAGCACCCGGTTCTTCAACAGATCGTAAACATTGCCCGCCACCATGGCGTCCTTCACCCGGCCGACAATCCTTCCCTTCTCCACCTTGTAGCCCAGCCCGATGTTGACCGAGAAATCCCCGGCTATGATGTTGCTCTGCCCGGCGCCCAAAAGATCGTAGATGATCAGGCCCGAGTCCATGTTCTTGATTATCTGGGACAGCTTGGTCTTTCCCCCTGCGATCACCAAATTGCTGACCTGGGGCGAGGGCTGGGTGCTGAATGACCGGCTGCCGTGGCCGGTGGATCTTTTGCCCAGTATCCCCGCGGTCTGCAGGTCGTAGATGAAATTTTTGAACACGCCCTGGCGGAACAGGTCCAGCCTGGCCCCGCACACCCCCTCGTCGTCGAACGGCGCCGAGGCCAGGCCCAGGGGCAGCAGCGGGTCGTCGCTGATGGTGATCCGGGGATCCAGCATCTTCTCCCCCAGCCGGCCCAGCAGCGGGGTGGTCTTCTTCTGCTCCGCCTTGCCGTTGACCCCCATGGCTATGGACATCCATAAAAGACTCATGGCCTCCGGGGCGAACAGCACCGGCATCTTGCCGGAGGACAGCTTGGCCGTTCTTTGGGCGTCGCGGTACATTTTGCCGATCCTGGAGGTCATGTCCGAAGTGGCCAGGTCCAGCTTCCCGCCCCGGCGTTCCTGCCCGATGAAGGTCAGGCTGCCGTTGATCACCGCCACCCCGCCCAGTCCGTAGCTGAAGGAGGTCTTGTCGTATTGTCCCTGGAATCCCCGGCTGTTGGCCAGTGAGACGCGGTAAAACTTCTTGTTAAGGCCGATGTCGCATTTCAGCTCCGGGGCTTTTTGGGCCAGTATCCCCATGGCTTTTTGGCCCTCGGCCACGGCTTTGGCGGTGGTCAGTTTTTTTAGTTGAGGATCGGCGGTCTTCACCCCGGCCGGCCGGCATCCCGCCGGAAACCTGAAGGCTGCCTGCTGGCCAAAGGCCGCGCCGGCCGCCGCATGGTCCACCAGGTCCTGGAGCTTGCCGAAGTCGGTGGTGGAGGAAAAGCCTATCCGGCCGTTTTTGATCACCCGCAGTCCGGCCCCTTTGATCTCCTTGTGCTCCACCGAATGCAGTTTTCCCGAGCGGAAGTCCACCGGGCTCTCCTGCCCTTCCACCAAGATGACCTCGGCCGCGTCGGTTCTCTTTTTGGCCAGGTCCAGTATCTGTTCTATCATTTTATTCATCTTATTTCCCTCCCACCACTACGTCTTTGACCCGGATGTGCGGGCCGCCGTCCGAGACCGGCAGCGGCATCTGGCCGTCCTTGCCGCAGCCACCCAGGCCGCCGTGCAGCTCCAGGTCGTCGCCGATGGCGTCGATGTTCTTCAGCGTCTCAAAGACGTTGCCGGTCAGGATCACGTCCCTGACCATCGGTCCCAGCCTGCCGTTCTTGATCAGGTAGGCCTTCATGGCCGAGAAGGTGAACATCTCCAGCTCGGTCATCCCGCCCAGGGCCGAGACCACGTACAGCCCGTGCTTGATCTCCCCGATCATCTTGGCAAAACTATAGTCCCGGGGCTCGATGTAGGTGCAGCCCATCCGGACGATGGGCCCGAACTGGTAGCTTATGGCCCGGGCGCTGCCGGTGGCTTTTTCGTTCATCCTTCCGGCGGTCTGGCGGGAGTGCAGCCGGCCCACCAGGATGCCGTTCTTGATCAAATAATTCTTATGGGAGGCCACCCCCTCCTCGTCGTAATAGTAGTGACCCCGCTGGCCCTTGATGGTGGCGTCGTCCAGAATGGACAGGGCGCTGGTGCCGAACCTCCGGCCCAGGGTCATCATCTTCTTAAGCTTGGCATTCTCCGAGATGTGGTCGGCCTCGGACAGGTGGCCAAAAGCCTCGTGGGCGAACACCCCGCACATCTTGGGGTCCATCACCACCGTGTATTTGCCGGAGGAGACCTTCTCGGCCTTCAGCAGTCCCAGGGCGTCCCTGACCGTCTGCTGGGCGTTCTTCTCCAGCTTCAGTACGGTGTGGTAGCCTTCGGTGCCGCCCACCGAGTCGTGGGCCCGCTGGACGTTGGCCCCGTCCTTGGCCACCGCCGAAAAGGCCGCCCCGCAGTAGACCCGCTCCTCGGTGATGTAGCTGCCCTCGGTGTTGGCGAAGGTCTGCTTTTTAAAGACGTCCTCGTAGCGCACCCCGGAGCTGATGATGCCCTTGGAGCCGATGATGATCTGGTTGTACTTTTTGGCCAGCGCCACCTTCTGGGCCAGGGAGATCTTCCGGGGGTCGTCCTTTAGGCTGACCCGGATGTCGGCATTGACCTTGGGGACCTTGGCCAGAACGCTTTTGCCCTTGCCCACCAAACGGGCCGCCTGGCAGGCCTCGGCCACCTTGGCCTCCAGCTGGTCCATCGAGTTGAAGGAGACGAAGCCCCAGCCTCCCTTGTACAGGGCCCGGACGTTGCCGCCCTTGGTGGTGTTGGCCCCGGCGCTGTCCAGTTCCCTGCCGGAATAGACCACGCTGGTGACGGCCTTATCCTCCAGCCGGATCTCTATGTAGTCGGCCTGCCCTTTGCCCAGGGCCTTTTTGATCAGTCCTTCCATGAAGCTCCTTGATTATATGCTGAATTTATGTTTTCTTAAATGGGACGCGGATTTACGCGGATTACGCAGATTAAATAATGGCAATCCTATTTTTTCTCATCAGACAATATTTTATCTTTGATTTTTGATTTTGGTTTAGAATTCTATCCCCCTCCGGGCCTGCACCCCCTGCTGATAGTAGTGCTTCACCTCTTTGACCTCCGACACCAGGTCGGCCAGCTTGACCACTTTGGGATGGGCATTTCGCCCGGTGATCACCAGCTCCAGGTCCCGGGGCACCCAGGCCAGCATCAACAGCACCTCGTCCAGCGGGATCAGTTTGAAGTCCAGGGCCACGTTCAGTTCGTCCAGGATGATGATGTTGTATTTCCTGGAGCCGATGGTCTTGGCCGCAAAGTCAAGCGCCTCCCTTGCCCCCTTGATGTCGGCCGGGGCCGGGTTCTTCTTGTCCACGAAGCTGGGCCGCCCGAACTGTTTGATGGTGAACCCGGGAAGAAGCTTGGCGGATTTCAGCTCCCCGTAGTTCACCTTGCCCTTCATGAACTGGATCATCATCACCTTCTTCTTCTGCCCCGAGGCCCGCAGGCCCAGCCCCAAAGAAGCGGTGGTCTTGCCCTTTCCGTTGCCGGTGTAAACTTGGATCATGCTATGCCTAAATTGAAGTATTAAAGTAGTAACGTAGGAACGGATTTGTTCACAGTTTTTTAGCCAAAGCCACGGCCTGTTTCTTCTTCACCGAGCCGGAGCCATTGGCGTCCCGGGCCTCCAGCAGCACGATGTATACCCCCATCGGGCAGACCCTGTTCCCGCCGTCCCGGCCGTCCCAGACCACGGTTCCCGAAGCGCCAAAGGACTGTTGTTCCGCCAGGTTCTTCACCAGCCGCCCCAGCCGGTCATATACCTTGATGTTCACCACCGCCCTGGTCCAGGCGAAGTCCAGGCCGATCAGGACATGGTCCTCAAAACCGTCTCCGTCCGGCGAGAAGGGGTTGGGCGAGATACTGAGGTCGGCCGAGGATCCCAGTTTTTCTATGTAGATGCTGTTCTGGCGGCCGGGGGTGGACCCGCCGGAGGACACGCAGCCTCCCCAGTTGGCCGCCTCCTGGCTCAGCAGGCAGGGATTGATCTTTTCCAGCGACCTGCCTTCCCCGCCGCCCCAGGTGTCCTGGTATTGCACCCGGTCCGCCGCCGCGCCTCTTGAATCCCGCAGGCAGACGATGTCGCCTCCTTCGCCATTCAGAGAAGGCCAGCCGCTCAGCTCTATCTTGGGACAGGGACTGGTAAAATAGGACGTGTCCGGGGCCAACAGCAGATACTCGCCGGGAAGGATGGTTCTGTGGTCAGTGGTGACATTTTCGGGGGAAGCCGTGGCGTCCTCAAAGGTCCAGTTGCAGACATCGACCGGACTGCCGGAACGGTTGTAAAGCTCCACCCACTCCGGCTGGCCGGAGTAAGGGCCGTACATGATCTCATTGACCTCCAGGGGGCTTCCGGCCAGGTAGTCAAGGACCTGGCGGTTGTTAGAGAGGACGCTTTCGCTGTCGCTGAGCGCCAGGACCGACAGCCGGTAGGCGCCTTCGGGCCGGGCCTCGTGGGTGAAACTGCAGACCCGCGGGCCGGGCAGGGAATCCCATTGCTCCCGGTGGAACACGGTTTCCCCGGTCTGGCAGACCGAGTCGCCGTTGGCATCATGATAGAAGGTCAGCCAAACATTCCGGGCGGCTTTGACCCCCTGGTTTTTAACCAGGGCGGTAACGGTGAAAGAGCTTCCGGCCGGGATCTCCAGCGGGGAGGTGGACGGAGTTTCCAGGGCGATGTCGTAAGGCTGGGGGCTGTTGCTGTAGCCCGGGGTGGGCTTTGAAAACTCCGCCCAATCGGCCGAAGTGTCGTGGTCCGCGCCGTCGGCGGCCAGGCCCAGCGACCAGGTGCAGGTGACGGTGTCCGTAAAATCGTTCCTGGTCCAGATCCCGGCGGTGCCCGCAATGGATTCGTAGGTCTGGTTGACGGCGCCATACTGGACGAAATCAACTATGGTGCCCGAAGTGTGGGTGGTGTCGGTAAAGATGGCCACCGAGGCATTGCCGTTGGGCATATTGCTGGTGGGGGCGGTTCCTTCGTAAAGATCAGAGGCGGTATTGACCCCGGCCAGCCGCAGGTGGATGAGCACGAAAGATCTTGGCCCCAGCACGAAACCTGAAGGCACTATGTAGTGCGGGGTGCGGTTGGGGGAAACATCATACCCGGACAGGTCAATGCCGATGGAGTCGGGGTTGTATAGTTCTATCCACTCCTTGCCGGCGTCGCCGGAAGGATCAAGGTAATAGGCGAACTCGTTGATCACCACTCCGGCCCGGGCCGGGGTGAAAATAAAAAAAACGGCGGCCAAAAGCCACCAGCCGTTTTTGATTAATGCTTTTATCTTTGTCATTTTCTATGAAGAGTACGGTACTATTGGCATGTTCCAGAAATTATCGGGCCAGCGCCACGGTCTGTTTGGCTATCAGTTTCTCATAAATGGTTTCCGGCGCTATGTCGGCGCCGTTGGGCCAGGATATTGTTCCATTTTCGACCCGGGCGGTGCGGAAGAACTCCACATCCCGCAGCGATTCAAACACCGGTCCGAATCCTACATACTCCGTAAGGTCAAGGTCGCCATTTACGCCATCGTCAAAGACGATATGTAGGACATAGCCTTCCTTATAAGCCACCGACTTGACTTCGTTAAAATTCCACATTTTATGCTCCTTTATTCCAGAGGATCAATTTTCTTGATTTCTGCACCGATTCTGGCCAGTTCCCAATCCGCCTTCAATTCCGATGGGTGCAGATCGATCCATTCCCGCAGCAACTTCAAAGCCGTACGCGATCTCAGATCCCCACCAAGGACATTTCCGTCAAAATCAACCAATGCCTTGCCGCCTTGATACTCTGCGTGCAAGTGGGGCGGATTATGATCGTCGTAAAACATCCGGATGATGATACCAAAGAATCTCGCTATTTCAGGCATGATAATTTCCCTTACTCATGCTTAGCCTCATTGGTTGTCTTTATGCCCTCCCGGCGCGTCTCTGCAGCTTTTGTCTACTCCGACATCGGCAGGCTGACCGTGACCTTGGTCCCCTTGCCGGCCGCGCTCTCCACCGCGATGTTGCCGCCGTGGGTCTCCAGGATCTCCTTGGTCAGGGAAAGCCCGATCCCGGTCCCCTGGATGGTGTGCACCTTCTGGTCGGTGCGGTAGAATTTCTCGAAGATGTGGGGCATCACCTCGGGGGCGATCCCCGAGCCGGTGTCGCTGATGTGGACCTGCATCTTCCACATCCCGTCCTCCAGCCGCCAGCCGCCGGTCTCCACCGTGACGCTGCCGCCCTTGGTGTTGAACTTGACGGCGTTGTCCAGGATGTTGCTGAAGGCAAAGCGCAGGGCGTTGAAATCCCCCCGCGAAGGAGCCAGGGTCTGGGGTACCTTTTTGATTATCTTTATCTCCTTCTTGGCCAGCTTGGGCTCCAGGTCGTGGATCACGGTGTTCAGCAGGGCGATGATGTCCACCTTCTCCTGGCGCAGCCCCAGCATTCCGGAGCTGGCCTGCCGGAAATTGAGGATGGAATCCAGCAGCCCGGCCAGCCGGTCGCCCTCGTCCACTATCACCTTCATCAGATCGGCCTGTTCGTGGCCCGCGGATTTGGCGTCTTCGTAAAGGATCTCGGCATATCCCTTGATCACCGTCAGCGGCGTCCGCAGCTCGTGGGAGATGTTGGTGATGAACTCCTCCCGCAGCTTGTTGTAGTCCATGGCCTGGTTCTTGGGCTGGAACATCCAGCCGGTCTGCCGCCCGCCCGGCAGGTTCCAGATCCGGGAATGGACCTCCAGCTCGGTTCCATCCTTTAAGATTATTTTATCCTGATCCAGTTCGGCTAGGTCTCTGCCTTTTAAGGCCTGGGTCCGGGAATTTTCCTGGGGAGTATTTTGCGGGCCGGCCAAGGCTTGCTCCCAGCTCCGCCCGATCATCTCGACCGCCCGGTAACCGCTGATCCGCTCGGCCTCTGGATTCATGGAGAGCACCTTGCCCTCGGGCCGGCTCAGCAGCAGCATTCCGGCCGGCAGGCTGTCCCAGGCGGTCTTGATCTCCTGCAGCCGGCGCTCCAGGTCTTTCCGGGACTCTTCGGCTTTTTCCCGCTGGCGGGCCAGTTCCTGGCCCTGATTTTTCTGGCGGCCGGCATCTTCCTTCAGCTGGGCCAGCTCTTCCAAAGACTGTTCTGACTGTGACTGTTTGCGGGACAGATTGAAGTAGAGCCAGGCTCCCCAGACGGACAGCAAAAGCATCCCGCCGGCGCCGGCGATCTTCAGCACCAGCGCCTGGGAGGCCAGGAATATTCCGGCCAGGAAAGGTATGGCTAAAAGCCACAGCCAGGATAACATTTAGGTGTTTTCTCCCACCATGTTGCGCACCAGTTCCAGCAGGCGGTTGGGCGAAAATGGCTTGGTGATGTAATCGCTGGCCCCCACGCTCAAGCCCTCTTCCCGGTCCTTCTCCTGGCCCTTGGCGGTCAATATGACCACCGGTATGCCGGACAGCTGGGGATCGGCCTTGATCTTCTGGCAGACCTCGTACCCGGTCAGCCCCGGCATCATCACGTCCAAAAGCACCAGGTCCGGCTTCTCCTGCCGGATCTTCTCCAGCCCGGTCAGGCCGTCATTGGCCGAAAACACAGTGTAGCCTTCCTGCTCCAGCTTGAACTTGATGACCCGTGCAATGTAGGGCTCGTCATCGATCACCATGATTTTTTTGGTCATACGAAAACACCTCTTTAAAAAGGTTTGGTTTATTCATGGATCCGGGGATGGTTCACTTGGGAAGGGTGAATATGAACTTGCTGCCCTTGCCCGGCTGGCTTTCCACCCAGATCTTGCCGCCGTGGGCATCAACCAGTTTGCGGCAGAGGGGCAGGCCCAGGCCGGTCCCGGTCTTGCGGCCCAGCTTCCGTTTTTCCACCTGGTAGAACTTCTGGAATACTTTTTCCAGCTCATCCGGCGAGATGCCCTCGCCGGTGTCCTGGATGGATATCTGAACGAACTGTTTTTTATCGGCGGCGGAAACGATGATCCGCCCCTCCTTGGGGGTGAACTTCAAGGCGTTGGTCAGCAGGTTGGATATCACCCGGGTCAGCTTGCCTTCATCCGCCATCACCGTCAGGCTTAAGGGCGTATCCTGGAACAATTCCAGCTGGCGCTCCTTGGCCAGGGCGGAAAAGTCGGACACCAGTTTGGAGATCAGCTGGGTGACGTCGAACTGGGTCTTTTCCAGCTTCAGCTCCACCGCTTCATACTTGTAACCGTCCAGCAGATCGTTGAGCATCTCCAGCATCCGGCGGCTGTCGTTCATGGCGCTGCCCAAAAACTGGCGCTGGTTGTCGTTGAGGTCGCCCAGGCTGCCGTCCAGCGAAAGCTCCAGGGTGGCGATGATGGCCGAAAGGGGGTTGCGCATGTCGTGGGACAGCATCCCCACAAATTCCTGCCGGGTCTCGGCGATCTGGTGCTCCACCGTCACATCCTGGTGCAGCAGCACCAGCCCGTTGCCCGGGCCCTCGGCATCGTCCACCGGAAAGGAGACTATCTTTAAGAAGGAGCCGCTGTTGAGCTCCAGCTCCACCGACTCCTGGCGGAGGGAGGTGTTTCCGGCGCATTGCTGCAGGAACTCCAGCAGCGGCTTCTGGTCCCGGAGCTGTTCCCCCAGCGAAGGCAGGATGGCCTTGTGAAATTCCATCCCCGGCTTTATCCGGAAGCCCAGGCCCCAGAGCTTTTCGTAGCTTTCGTTGCTGATGATCACCCGAAAATCCTTGTCCACCATCAGCAGCCCTTCGGGCATGGAGTTGATGATGGAGCCCAGCCGACTGCCCTCCCGGCGGATCTCTTCGTAAAGCATGGCGCTGCGCAGGGCAAAGGTGATCAGCGGGGTTATCTCCTCCATCAGGGCCTGGTCCATGGCGCCGAAATACCCGGGCTGCCGGCTGAGGGCCATCAGGGCCCCGATGGTCTTGTCCTTGATCTTCAGGGGGTGCCATAAGCCCGATTTGAACGGGGTCCGGGGCGCCGGCTGGATGAACCGGGAATCGCGGGCCAGGTCGCCGATGATCTCCGGCTGGCCCCGGGCCACCACCTGGGCGGTGACGTCCTTCATCTCCATCAGCCGGATGTGCTCCAGCTTGACCCCGGAACTTTTGATCAGGGCCAGGAATCCCTGGCCGTCGCCGGGGGCCAGCATTGATTTGCCGGTCCATTGCCCCGAGATCTCGTCAAAGAAATACAGGCTTACCTCCTCGGCCTTGAGCTCCTTGGCAATGGTCCTGATCATCAGGCTTAAAAGGCTTCCCAGCTGCAGCACCGAACCGGCGGCGAACCCTATCTCGTAAAGCTTGCTGCGGAGCTGGATCTCGCTTTCGAATTTCTGGGCCAGGCGGGCTTCATCCAGTATTTTAACGAAGGTCTCGGACAACTCGGCCAGCAGGGTCAGGTGCCCGTTGCCGAAGGCCTGGCCGGTTTTGTGAAGCATCAGGAACCCCAAAGGCTGCTGGGCCCGCAGCAGCGGGACGATCAGGAATGAACCGTCTCTGGCCCCGGCCACCTTCAGCAGTTTATCGCCCAGGGACTGTTCCAGGTTTTCGGCATTTCCCGAGGCCGCCATCGGCCGGCCTTCTTTGTAACAGGCCTCCAGCATGGCGCTCTGGGGCAGGAATTCCTCCCGTTGAACATCGTCCGCCAGCCCCTGCCCGGCCAGAATCCTGTAACTGCCGCTGCGTTCCAGCACCGCCAGCATCCCCTTGTCAAATCCCAGGCCCTTTTTCAAGGTCTTCAGCAGGAACTCGGCCACCGCCTTTTCATCCTGGGTGGCTATCAGCAGGTCCCTGATCTTCTTGAACTGGCCGGCCACCTCGCCGGCCTGGTCGGCAAAGGCCAGCAGCGCTCCCTGAAAGATGTTTTCGTGATACAAAGGGGTCAGCCCCAGGGTCCACAACCGGCTGTTGAAGGTCATTTTCCTTTCGGCCGGGAGACCCGGCTTTTGGGAGCAGGCCAGCAGCATGCTTTTGATCCAGGCCAGGTCTTCCGGAAGGAGCTCCAGGTCGTCCCAGACCAGGCCCTGGCCCAGCACCAGCCCCCTGGCCTTCTGGTTGTGCATTATTATCCGGCACTCCCGGTCGGTCAGCACTGTGGACTGGGGCAGCCATTCCAGGATCCCGGGCATCATCAAACCGGGCAGCTTTCCGGCACCCTCCGCAGGATGGACCGTATCTTGGTCAACGGCAACCGCAGAGGCCCGGCTGTTTATGTCGTTATTTTCGTTCATGGGCTATTGTTGGTTATCGTTTCCGGAAAGGCTTTGCAGAAAAAGCTCCACCGCCATCGGGTCGAACTGGTTGCCGGAGTTGTCCCTGAGCTCGGCCAGGGCCTGCCTGGAATCGAAGGTCGTCCGGTAGGTGCGCTGGGTGGTCATGGCGTCGTAGGCGTCGGCCACTGCTATGATCCTGGCGAACAGCGAAATGTCCTGGCCCTTGACCCCGGCCGGATAGCCGCTGCCGTCGTAGCGTTCGTGGTGCTGGCCGATGGCCGGCAGTATCCTTTTCAACTGGGCCACATGGGTCAGGATCGAAACCCCGATCTCGGGATGCTGCTTCACCAGCTCCCACTGTTCCTCGGTCAGGGTGTGCTTGACATTGTTCAGGATGGAATCGGGCAGGCCTATCTTGCCCAGGTCGTGCAGCAGGGCGGCCAGCTCCAGCATCTTCTGGTCCTGGCTGCTCATCCCCATTTTTTGGGCCATCAGGGCGGAGTACCGCCGCACCCTCTCGGAATGGCCCCGGGTGCGGGGGTCCTTGGCGTCGATGGCCTCCACCATGCTTTTGATGGTGGAGAAGAACAGCAGCTCCAGCCCTTCATAGAGCCGTCCGCTCTCCAGCAGCAGGGCGGCGTAGGAAGTGAGCGTCACCAGCATCTTGACATCCCCGGAGCGGTATACCCCTTCGGTCCTGGGTCCCAGCGCCAGGGCCCCGATGGGCTGGTTCTCGCTGACGGTCAGCGGCAGGACGATGTGTTTTTTTTCATCCACCTCCGGCTTGTTCTGCTCCGCTGCCCGGCGGGCCAAGGCGCTTATCTCTTCCCGGTCGATCTCCTGTTCGCCGCGATTGATGAAGCGGCAGTCCCCATCCAGCAGCAGCAGGCAGCCCCAGCCGGCCGAGACCGCGGTGGCGGCGGTGTCCAGGATGGCCGCCATCCGGGAGGGGTTGTCCCCCGCCATCCCCAGTTTTTCGCTCATCTCAAAAAGAGTGGCCAGCTGCTCATAGCGCTCGGTTATCTCCTGGGTCAGGGAAAATGATTCCCGCTCCTTGCTGTTGATCTCGGCGGCCAGTTTTTTCACTGTTTCCAGGGCCGGCCGGAGTTTGTCCTTGGGGCCCTTCAGCAGCAGCAGCCTCCGGAACTCCGGCAGCGGCAAGTATTCTCCCTGGGTCTCCCGGTCCGGCGAGGGAACTTCCCCCAACGGGAAGAACTCCGCTGTGCACCCCAGGCTCTCGGCGGTAATTTTGATTACACCCTCCAGGTGTTCAGGAGGCAGAACGATTATTCCGTTATGATGGCTCATCAGCCTTTAACTATACCAAATATTTGTTAAAAGTCAATGGTTTTTTATGCAGTTAGCCCATTTTTTTAGCAGGCCGGAAATCGAATGTCATGGTTTGCTAAAAAGACCGTCCGGGGGTCCGGTTCGCTGCCTGGTTTAGGATTTAGTTTGATCTGACCCTGCCGGTTTTACCGGGTCCCAGGCGGCACCGCCCTCAATCAGGCAAAACCGGAAATGCTTGTTGAAATATCCCGGACCAAGCCCGGCTTTTTCCCACCCCCGCCAAAGGCGCTGTCTTTTTACCCCGGTTCATTTGTCCAGTTGCAAAGCCATGGCAGCAAAGGTCCCGGTTCGAAACCACTAACGGCTTTCTTACGGTTTGGCCCTGGTTGTTCACTTAATAAACCGGCCTCTGATATTTTTTCATTATTATCCTTGACTTTAAAAGCCTGCTTTTGTTAAACTGATAGTTTATGCCATCAGAAACTTTCAGGATCGGCAGCCAACCCTGAAACATTTGCGATCTCATTAATTACTTTAAACAGTCATGGCCAAAATAGACGAACTGCTAAGAATGCTGGTCAGCCAGCAGGGATCGGATCTGCACATCAAGTGCGGTGAGCCGCCCATCTACAGGATCCACGGACAGCTGGTGCGAACCAGCCTGCCGTTGATGACGGCCGACGACACCAAGATCCTGCTGTACGAGATATTGAACGAGGAACGGCGGCAGAAATTCGAGCAGACCCACCAGATGGACCTGTCCTACTCCATTCCCGGCGTCTCCCGCTTCCGGGTCAATGTCTTTAAGCAGAAGAACGCGGTGGGGGCGGTGCTGCGGGTCATCCCCCTGCTGATCAAGACCATCGACGAGCTGGCCCTGCCCCAGATCATGAAAAAGGTCTCCATGCTGCCCCGGGGACTGGTGCTGGTCACCGGCCCCACCGGCTCCGGAAAATCCACCAGCCTGGCCGCCATGATCGACTTCATCAACGAAAGCCGCTCCTGCCACATCATCACCATCGAAGACCCCATCGAGTTCCTGCACCGGGACAAGAAGGCCTGCGTCAACCAGCGCGAGGTCGGGATCGACACCCACAGTTTTGCCGGAGCCCTGAAGCACGTGATGCGCCAGAACCCGGACATCATCCTGGTGGGCGAGATGCGCGACCTGGAGACCATCAGCCTGGCCATCACCGCGGCCGAGACCGGCCACCTGGTGATGGCCACCCTCCACACCGCCGACGCCGCCCAGACCGTGGACCGGATCATCGACGTCTTCCCCCCGGCCCAGCAGCAGCAGGTAAGGCTTCAGCTCTCCACCACCCTTCAGGCCATCTTCTCCCAGACCCTGGTGCCCCGCACCGACGGCAAGGGACGGATGGTGGCTTATGAAGTGCTGACCTGCACCCCGGCCCTCCGGGCCATCATCCGGGAAGGCAAGACCCACCAGATCTACAGCGCCATCCAGAGCGGCGGCAAATACGGCATGGTCACCCTGGATTCCTGCTTAAAGGATTATTTCCTCAAAGGACAGGTGACTCTGGAGGACGCCATGGCCAAATCCTCCAATCCCATAGAATTCGAACGGATGATCATGAAGGTCTGATTTCCCCAGGGAAGCAGCCTGCTATTTTGATTGTGATACGGTTGGGCCTGCCATTGTTTGGTCCGCCGCATCACCAACCTACCGCCACCGTATCACTGCCGGATTCACTATTGACGGAACATTCATCCACACCGCTTGATGTAAAATGGAAATACTCCAGCTATTGCAGCACATGGCCCAGCAGGGGGCCTCGGATCTTCACCTTAAGGTCGGCAGCACTCCGTTGCTGCGGATCAACGGGGATCTTCTGCCCAGCCAGTTTCCGGCCCTGACCCCCGACGACGTCAAGCGTTTCGTGGGTTCGGTGCTGACCCCGGCCCAGTGGCAGAAGTTCACCCAGGACCTGGAACTGGATTTCGCCTACACCCAGGCCGGCACCGGACGGTTCCGGGTCAACCTGTTCCTGCAGCGCAGTTCGCTGGGCATGGTCTTCCGGCTGGTCCCCGAGAGGATCCCCTCGCTGGATGAGCTGGGATTCCCCGCCATCATGAAGGAGGCCTCGATGCGGCCCCGGGGTCTGGTGCTGGTCACCGGTCCGGCCGGCTGCGGCAAGTCCACCACCCAGGCCTCGATGATCGACCACCGCAACGCCAACGAGGCCTGCCACATCATGACGGTGGAGGACCCGGTGGAATTCATCCATGCCGACAAAAAGGCCATCGTCAACCAGCGGGAGCTGGGCCGCGATACCCTGACCTTTGCCGACGCCCTGAAATACGTGCTGCGCCAGGACCCGGACTGCATCCTGATCGGCGAGATGCGGGACCTGGAGACCATCCAGCTGGCCATCACCGCGGCCGAGACCGGCCACCTGGTGCTGGCCACCCTCCACACCACCGACGCCGTCCAGACCATCGACCGGATCATCGACGTCTTCCCGCTGTTCCAGCAGGAGCAGATCCGGATGCAGGTGGCGGTGAACTTCGTGGCGGTGATCTCCCAGATCCTGGTGAAACGGGCCGACGGCCAGGGCCGGGTGGCGGCCCACGAGATAATGACCGGCACCGGCGCGGTGCGCAACCTGATCCGGGAGGGCAAGACCTACCAGCTGCAGAGCCTGATCCAGACCAGCGTCAAGCAGGGCATGTGCACCTTGAACATGTCACTGGCCTCGCTGTTCAAGCGCAAGGTGATAACCCTGGACGAGGCCCTCAGCAAATCCCCCGACCCCGACAACCTCCAGATGATAATGAGGTCCCAGCAGCCATAGTCACTGCCTCCGGCCATTGAAAAATCCGGTGTCCCGAAATATCGGGATACCGGATTTTATTTATTGCCGCGGATCTAACCCTATCCTGTTTTTATATCCGTCAGACCTTTAGGTCAGCCTTCAACTGCTCCCGCTCGGCCTTGAGCTTAAGCAGCTCCTCCATCATCTGTTCCTCCATCTGGTTCAGCCTCTCCATTTTCTTCTTGATGGCCTGGGACTCGGATTCTGAAATGTTTTCCCTGGCCGGCGCTTCATCTTTGACAGCCGAAGCCGGCGGCTCAGATGTTTTGTCATCCTGGGGAACATCCAGTTCCTGCAGCAGTTTCAGGGCTTCATCCTCCAGGTCATCGGCGCTGGCCTCGGGAGTTGATCCCTTGGCCCCGGACCGTTCCCCGGTTCCGGCCTGTTCTATCCCCGCCACCATGGATTCTATGGAATCCAGTTCCTTCAAAAGGTCCAGTGTTTCTTCGCTGGTATGCTCCGGTTCCATTGGCGTTTCCGGCTCCGGGGATTCCTGTCCTCCTGGATCCAGTTCTTCCTGAACTGTCACTATCTCCAGTTTTGCCTCGGCGGCCGTGGTGTCCGGCAACGACGGCGGTTCCCCGTGCGGCATCTGGGCGATCAGTTCATCCTGAACGGTGACGATCTCCAGCGGGGGGATCTCGTTCGAGCCTTCTGCCGATGGTAGCTGTTCGCCGGATGGAATTTGTGCGATCAGTTCATCCTTGATCGTGACTATCTCCAACGGGGCTGCTTCCGGTTCCTCCGGAACTTCTGCTTTGCCGTTATTGTACGTCTCCACCTTTTCCATGCTGGACTCCAGGGAATCCAGTTCGCTCAACAGGTCATCTATCCCCGAATGATCGGAAAGTTCCTCGGCCGCGGCCGGAACGGGCTCTGGCGCCGTTTCCGGGACAGGAGCAGGTTGTTCCCCGGCCGCTTTTCCCATGACCGGTTCTTCGGCCTGGGGCAGGGAGATCACCGATGGATGTTCATCATCGGACTGGGTCATGGTCTCCTCTATTGAATCCAGTTCCTTCAGCAGGCTGCCGGCGTCGCCCCTCCAATGTGCGCTGATGGCGGCTGTCTGCTGGGCCGAATACTTGGCCTGCCGCACCTGCTGGGCTTCCTGGGCCTTGCTGAACGACTGCTGGGCGGCCTCGCTTATATTGTGGCGCTGGTACAGGAATCCCAGATTGAAGTAGAATACCGGATTATCGGAATCGAGTTCGATGGCCTTTTTGCAGTACAGCTCGGCCTCCGGAAGCCGGCCCGGGAACATTCCGATGGACAGCCCCCACTGGCTGAAATAGTGCCCCTGCTTGGGATCCAGCCGGGCGGCCCGGGCAAAGTACTGCACCGCCTCCTGGTAGTTCTGGAGGTCGAAGGCCTTCAGCCCCTCCAGATAGGCCTTCTCGGCCTTGGTGGGCTTTTCGGGATCCTCCACGCTGAACTGGCCGGATAAAAGATCCAACAGCACATCGTATTCCCGGCGCTTGGCGGGATTGGTCAGGATCTTATGGGCCTGGCTCAAGGAGGACAGGTCGGCCTCCTTGCCCTTTTCCTGATACTGGTCCTGCAGCAGGCGGCGGTAGGTCTGGGAAATCTCCGCCGCCTCGGCCCCGCGGCTCACTCCCAAAATTTCGTAGTAGTTGGTCATTTAACGGCGGTTTCCTGTTTTTGCAGTTTTTCCAGCCTGGCCCGGCTGCCTTCCAGCAGCTGCATCACAGCCGTCAGGTCTTTTTGCTTTTCCCCTATTTCCAGGGAAAGACGGTCCTTCTCTCCGGTCCATTGTTCGCTGATATCGGACAGTTCCTGGATGTTGCCCCGCATTTCCTCCACCTTCTGATCCAGCTCTGACGCTTCGCGCCGCTTCTCTTCGATGGTCTGTTCCAGTTCGCTTTCCTCTATCCGTTTTTCGGCAATGAACTGCACCAGGTTCTGCACCTCGGCCTTTGACTGCTTGAGCCACTGGGCCAGATTGGCTTCGCCCTTCTTGAGCTCGGTCATCCGGGTGTTAAGCTCGGCCTCCTGCTGCTGGATGCTGACCAGCCGTTTGTCCAGCTCGATGCCCTCTTCGATCCTGGCGGTCAGATGATGGCTGACCTCTTCCAGCTTGGACTGCTTGTTCCGGAGCAGGCCTTCAAACTCCACCAATTGCTTGCGCCCGTTGTCAATCACACCCTCCAGTTCGGTCCGCTCCTGCCGCATCTTCTTCACCTGGCTGGTCAGGTCGGATTCCTCGTTCCGGAACATCTCCAGCCAGCGGGTATGATCGGCCGCCTCGGCCTCCACTTTTTTCAGATCCTTGCGCCTGGAGTCCAGTTCTTTTTCTATCTCTTTTTTCTTGTGTTCAAATTCGGCCAGGGCTTCCCCCGCAGTGACCACGGTCACGGTCTTGGGGGCCGAAAGCGCCAGCAGGAAGATTATGATGATCAGAGCCGCCGCCTGTCCGGCCAGCAGGGGAATGGGAAAGGCTGGTCTTGCTGAAGCGGCCGGCTGGGCCTGTGACTTAGTTAAAAGATAAAGCCCTCCGATCTTTTCCTTGCCCAGCAAAATGGGAACGACCGTCCAGTAGGATCTTTCCTTGGGCCCGGCGGCCGCCGGCTGCAGCAGCAGATTCTCTTCCGCCAGCGTTTTGATCCCGGCCGGCAGCGACAGGGGCTGGCCCACCAGGTCATCCTCGGAGGCGGCCACCATCATTCCCTTGCTGTTGGCCACCCGGATCTGCGACACTTCGGGATAATCGGTTTTGGCCTGGGCCATCAGTTCGGACAGCGAAAGGTCATCGGCGTTGGCCACCGGATCGGAAAGACTGCGGGCCAGGCTCTTGGCAATAAGTTCGGAGCGGGTCTTAAGCTCGTCCGGAGCGGCGCTGCCTGCAGGTTTTTGATCTTGCCGCAGGGCAAACACCGTAAGACCCAAAGCCGCCATGGCCAGAATCACGCTTATTATTATGGAAACGGTTCTTTTCATTAAACCTATTATATGGTAATACCTTATATATCAATGTAATATTAATAAAAAATGATTTTAAAGTCAAGTAAAATAATTATATTTTTTCGATTGGCTTGAATATTTGACTAATGAAAACAGCCGGTCCCTTCCGGGGCCGGCCGTTCATGTGCCAGAATTGCTTATTTGATCCTCTTGGCGCATTTCTGGGCGGCGCTGATGGCCCCGGGAACCCCTCCTATCTGCATGGCCCAGCAGGAACCGATCAGCAGGTTTTTCACCGGCGTTTCCACAAATGTCCCCAGGATGCTTTTGTGGAATTTGTTCTTGGGATTCCAGCTCCAGGATGACGTGGCCCCGTCGGTGTTTCCGGTGTAGCGCTGGTATGTCAGAGGGGTGGCCGCTCCTTTGAATTCGATCAGCTTTTCCAGGTCCGGGATCAGTTTCCGGGCCTTGCTGATCAGGGTCTGGCTTACCTGGTCCTTAAGGTTTTTGTATTTCTCCCTGTCTCCGCCGCCCCAGTTGTCCATCCAGCGGTGGGGGCAGACCATCTGCAGCATCAGGCAGGATTTCCCGGCCGGGGCCAGTTCGGGGTTTATCAGCGACGGGGAATAAAGGCTGACCGATGATTTATTGAAGAAGTCCGGATCGTTGGGATTGCGGACGTCGGCCCCGGGCTGCTCGTCAAACATCGAGACGTGGGGGATCTTCATATATCCGGCCAGTTTCCGGTTGTCTATGGACAGTCCCAGATAGACGGTGAATATCCCTTCGGAGACCTGGGTGCTCTTGATCTTTTCCAATTGGCGGACGGGGATCAGTGATTGGTCGTCCAGCAATTTAAGGAAAGTGTTCTTGTAATCGCAGGCCGAGATCACGTAGTCGGCCCGGTGGCTGGCTCCTTGCGATATCACTCCTACCGCCCGGCCCTTTTCGGTGATTATCTTTTCCACCGGCGTTCCCAGTTTCAACTCGCCGCCCAGCCCGGTGAAACTTTGGGCCAGGGCGTCGGCCCAGGACTGCATGCCGCCCTTGATCGTCCAGTAATCGGAAAAGATGCTGATGATGGCCCCGCCCAGGATCAGGGCGCTCATGTCGGGATAGCCGAAATTCTTGAACAGCCGGAAAAGTTCGCTGTCGCGTTCAAAATATTTTGCGGTGAAATCGCCCAGATTGGTCCGGCCGTATTTAAGCAGCACCTCCGCCCCGACCGCCGCCCCCCGGAGATACGAGGTCCAGGGCGGGTCGGGGAGCATGAAGGGCTCGATGGCCCTGATCAGCTTGTCGACCTCGGAAAAATACCGTCTCAGGTTCTGCTGGTGCTCGGGATAAGCGGCCAGGATGGCCTGCTTAAAGCCGGCGAAGGTCTCGGAAGTGGCGATGTCGAATCGGTCGGACACTAATCTGGTGTGCTGGGGAATGATCTCGATCTTGTCCAGCACCCCCAATTGTTTCATCGCCTTCTGCACCGTGGCAAGTGATTCAAAGGAGAGGGTGCCGCTTTCAAAATAAAAACCCTGGCGCCGGAAACCGGCCACATAACCTCCCGGGGCGGTGTGGGATTCAAAGATCGTGGTCTGGTGGCCCTTCCGGGCCAACAGGTTGCCGGCGGTCAGCCCGCCCAGGCCCGCTCCGATGATTATTACTTTGCTCATTTGAATCTCCTGTGTATTATTGATTTCCCTTCATTGACAGGGCGATCCTCTTGCGCTCCAGGTCTATCTCCAGCACCCTGACCGTCACCCGCTGCCCCACCTTGACCACTTCCTTGGGGTCCTTCACATATTTGTTGGCCAGCTGCGAGATGTGCACCAGCCCGTCCTGATGGACCCCGATGTCCACGAAGGCCCCGAAATTGGCCACGTTGGTGACCACCCCCTCCAGCACCATGTCCGGCTTAAGGTGCTTGATCTCGGTGACCCCGTCCTTGAAATTGGCCGGCTCGAACTTGTCCCGGGGATCGCGCCCCGGTTTTTTCAGTTCGGACAGGATGTCATTCAGGGTGGGCAGGCCCACCTCCGGGGTGACATATCTTTTCGGGTCTATCTGCCCGGCCAGCAGGGGATCGCCCACCAGCAGGCCGGTCTTGGTCTTCAGGTCCTTGGCCATCTGCTTGACGATGACGTAACTTTCGGGATGGACGGCCGAGTTGTCCAGCGGGTCGGCCCCGTCCCGGATCCTCAAAAATCCCGCCGCCTGCTCAAAGGCCTTTGGCCCCAGCCGGGCCACCTTGAGCAGTTCCTTCCGGTTCTTGAAGGCCCCCTGCTCGTCCCGGTATTTTACGATGTTCTTGGCCATGGCCTCGCTTAAGCCGGAAACGTAGGACAGCAGCGAATAGGAGGCGGTGTTCAGGTCCACTCCGACGAAGTTGACGCAGGATTCCACCGTCTCGTGCAGCGACTGCTTGAGCTTGGGCTGGTTGACGTCGTGCTGGTACTGGCCCACTCCGATGGATTTTGGGTCTATCTTCACCAGTTCGGCCAGCGGGTCCTGCAGTCTCCGGGCGATGGAGACGGCGCCGCGGACCGAGACATCCAGGTCCGGGAACTCCTCCCGGGCCAGGTCCGAGGCCGAGTAGACCGAGGCCCCGGATTCGCTGACCACCACCGGCTGCAGCTTGATCCCCTTGTGCTCCGCGATCACCTCCCGCACGAACTGGTCGGTCTCCCGGGAGGCGGTGCCGTTGCCGATGGAAGCCAGCTCCATCTTGTATTTTTTGGCCAGGGCCGCCAGGGTCTTGGCCGCCTCCTGTTTCTGGGAGGCCGAACTGTGGGGGAAGATGGTGGAGTATTCCATGAATTTCCCGGTCTCATCCACCACCGCTATCTTGCAGCCGGTGCGCAGGCCGGGGTCTATCCCCATGATGGCCTTGGAGCCGGCCGGCGGGGCCAGCAGCAGGTTCCTGAGATTCTCGGCGAAGACCCGGATGGCCTCGGCGTCGGACTTTTCCTTGATCTCCGAGCGCAATTCCACCTCGATGGAGGTGTTCAGGTAGATCCGGTAGGCGAACCCTATCACCTCGCTTAAATACTGGAACTGGGCGAAGGATCTGTCCTTGATGAATTTGTTGAGCAGATACTGGTTGATCTCCTCGGCCGGGGCGTCCACCTTGGCGTTCAGCACTTCCTCGTTCTCCCCCCGCATGATGGCCAGGTAGCGGTGGGAGGGGATCAGCTTCAGCAGCTCCTTGAATTCGTAATACTGGTTAAACTTGGTCTTCTGTTCCTTGAACTCGTCCTTGACCTGGGAGGCCAGGATCCCCTTGGCCATGGTGATCTCCCGGAGATATTTGCGGACCTCGGCGTCGTCGGAGATCAGCTCGGCGATGATGTACCGGGCACCGTCCAGGGCCTCCTTGGCGCTGTTGATCCCCTGTTCCGGGTTGAGGTATTTTTCGGCCTCGGCCTGCGGGTCAAAACTTCCCTCCTGCAGCCACAGCGACAGGGCCAAAGGCTCCAGTCCTTTTTCCTTGGCCACCATGCCCTTGGTCTTCCGCTTCTGTTTGTATGGCAGGTAAAGGTCCTCCAACTCCTGCTTCACCAGGCAGGCCTCTATCTTGGCCTTCAGCTCGTCGGTCAGCTTGCCCTGCTCCTCTATGCTTTTCAGGATGGCCGCCTTGCGCTCGTCCAGTTCCTTGATGTAATCGAACCGGTCGCGGATGTCCCGGATCTGGACCTCGTCCAGCAGACCGGTCTTTTCCTTGCGGTACCGGGCGATGAAGGGGATGGTGGCCCCTTCGCCGAAAAGTTCCAGAGTATTGCTGACCTGGAAGGGCTGCAGGCCCAGTTCCTTGGTGATGACCTGGGTGATTTGAAGTTCGCTTAGCATGTTTTCTTTCACATTGATTATGAGC
>JAURWH010000119.1 GCA_030655055.1 bacterium | reverse complement strand
CCCAGCCCCCAGCCCACCGTCTTGGTGGTGAAACCGGGCCGGAATATTTTGGGCTGGTTGTTGGGATTGATCCCCCGGCCGTTGTCTTCCACTGTGATCTCCAGTTTTTGGCCGTTGCGGCTGACCTTGATCTTGATCAGGCCGCCAGGACCTTCAATGGCATCTATGGCGTTCTTTATCAGGTTCTCCACCGCCCACAGGAAAAGCTCGGCATTTAAGGCTGCCTCACAGGCCTGCTGATAATCTTCCTCAAAGGCGATATCCTTGCCCATATTGGCCACCCGGCGCCGGAAATAATCCACCGCTTCGGCGGTCAGCCTGGTAACCTCCACCGGCTGCAATTTGGGGATGGATCCGATCTGGTTGAAACGGGCCAGCACCTTGTTAAGGTGGGCCAGGTCCTTTTCCATTTCGGGCACCACCTCGACCGGCGGGTGTCCCCCTTCCTTAAGCAGGGTCAGCCAGCCCATCAGCGAGGAGATCGGCGTGCCCAGCTGGTGGGCAGCCTCCTTGGCCAGGCCCACCCACACCGCCCTCTCTTCGTTGATCTTGATGGTGCGGAACCCTATGAAGCCGATCCAGACAAAAAGGGCCACCACCACCAACTGGATGATGGGGATGAACCGCAGCTCCCTTAAAACGCCGGGTTTTCCATAGTGAACGGTGACCACATTGCTGGTGTCCTGGCCCAGGGTCATGGTGATCGGCTGGTTCTGGTGGTCCAGCTCCCCGATGGCCGTTTTCAGTTGATAGAATGGCTCTTCGGGCGTCAGTTTCTCCCAGCGTCCGGCCACTTCAGGGGGAATTACCTGCTGGTCGAACTCCGCTCCCTTGGCATCGATCCCCCGCCAGGCAATGGGCAGGCCCTGGCGGTCCGTCACCACCACCGGAAAATTGATGTTCTGGATGACCTCTTCAAATATTATCCCGGTCTCGGGCGATTCCCCGGCCGGTTCGGGCAGGGCGGCGGTCATGCAGAACCGGGCAAACACCCGGGACATGATCCGGGGCTCGGATTCCAGCCTTTTGATCAGCCCCACCGTATAGACCAGCGACACCGCCACCAGCAGCAGCGCCCCTATAAATAGATATGCCCGCCACACCTGGGACCAGCGGGAATGAGGTTTGATGAAAGAAGCCATTGGGCTGTATCCTCGTTTGGTTCTGTGTCTGGCCTGAAGGCCCTGAGATCGGCGCTGTTTCGGACAAAACAATTAAAACGATCCCGGGGAAGGGGTATAATCTTGATCGATCAGCGGACTGAGATCCGCGGCAGCCAGTTTAATGTTTGACCAGGTCGCGGCCGCCGGCCTTGGCCTTATACAGGCACTTGTCGGCATAGTCTATCAGTTGGTCCTTCTCCGAGCCGTTCTCGGGGTAACTGGAAACCCCCAGGCTGACGGTGATATTCGGCAGCGGTTTGTTCTGGACGTCCGTCAGAGCATGTTTTTTTACCGCCAGCCTTATCCTTTCCGCCAGCATCACCGCCTCTTTTTTACCGGTCTCCGGCAGCACCAGCATGAACTCCTCCCCGCCGTAACGGGCCACCAGGTCAACTTCCCGGGCCTGCTGTTTCAGTATCTCGGTCACTGTCTTCAGCACCAGGTCCCCCACCGGGTGTCCGAATTTGTCGTTGAATTTCTTGAAATGGTCGATATCCAGCATGATCAGGGCCAGGGGATGCTTGTAGCGTTTGGCCCGGTTGAGTTCCCGTTCAAAAAAGCTCTGGAAATAACGGTGGTTGTTCACCCCGGTCAGACCGTCGGTAACGGCCAGCTGCTCGGTCTCCTGGTACAGCCTGGCATTTTCCACCGCCACCGATATCTGGGTGGCCAGGGTGGATAGCAGGTTCATGTCTATCCGGTCAAAATCCCCTATTACGTCGCTCTCCACGTTTATCACGCCGATCACCCGCCCCTTGAGTTTAAGCGGCACCGCCATCTCCGACCTGGTTCCCTGGTCGATGCAGATGTATGAAGGCTCCTTGCTGACATCATTGACTATGATGGATTCTCCGGTCATTCCGGCCAGGCCGGTGATGCCTTCGCTGCCGATCTTGACCCGGCGGCCGGTCTCTTTGATATTTTCGGGGTAGCCCAGGCTGGCCATCAATTCCAGTTCACCCCGCAGGGGATCGGACAGCAGAATGGCGATCTTGGGATAGTTGAACGTGTCTTTTAGGATGGTGCAGACCTGGTTCAGCAGGTCCTGCAGCTGCAATGTGGAACTGACCGTGGTGCCCACGTTGTGCAGGGCCGAAAGGTCGCGGACATTGCGCTGGGCTTCCTGATAGAGATGCTTGGCCTGCCCGTAAAGCCGGGCGTTGTCCATGGCCACAGCCACCTGGCTGGCCAGGGTGGACAACAGCTGGGCATCCGACTGGTCAAAGGCGTCAAGCTTGTCGTCCTCGATGCTCAGCACCCCCAGGATCTGTTCCTCGCGCTTGATGGGGATGGCTATCTCCGAAAGCACCCGCTGGTCGCCCACCACGTAAAGCGGCTCCAGACGGACATCCGGGATTATCAGGGGCTGGCCCTTTTCGGCCACCCATCCCACCACGCTGCTGCCCCCCACCGTAAAGTGGACCTGCTCCAATTCGTGCTCGTAGCCGCTCTGCCCGCCCACAAACAGACTGCCGGTGATGGGCTCCACTTCAAAGATGGCCACTTTCAAATAATGCAGTTTTTCCCTGATCAGGCTGACCACGCTTTCCAGCAGTTTTTGTTTTTCCAGTTCCGAGGAGATGATGGTGCCTATCTCGTACAATACCGAAAGTTCGGTGATCCGGTTCTGGGCGTCCAGATACAGTGTGGCGTTCTCGATGGCCAGCACCGCGGTGTTGGCAAAGGCTTCCAAAGACCGGATCTTCTTCTTATCAGGGACTTTTCCATCCGAGGGCCGCTCTATCTGGATCAAAGCCAGCAGCCGTCGGCTCTTGGAGTATAGCGGGGTCAGGATCCGGCTTCCATCCTGCCAAAGGCCTGGATCTTCCGGAGTATCCCCGGACTGTGGTTTGGCATGATCCTCTCCCGAAGCCGGGACCAGGAAAGAATTGCTGATCCGGAGATCCGGGCGCATCAGCGGCGTAACCTCCGACAAGGGCATTGTCTTCAGCTGCATTTCCTGGAATTCTTCCGGGGGTATTCCCGAAGCTGCCTGATGGATCAGGCCTAGTCCGCCGGGTTCGGTGCTGCTGATCAGCACCCGGTCAAAATTAAGGCTGGTCCTGATCCCCTCCACTATCACCGAAAGGATCTCCTCCAGTTTCAGGGACGAAAGGATGGTGCTGGAAAGGTATTGCAGGGTGGAAAGTTCCGTATTCACTTCGATCTGGCGCTTCAATGCCAGATTGAGACGGCTGTTGGCTTCAGATAGTTCGTCCTGGTTGCGGTTGATCTCCTCAAACATGCTGGCGTTCTTCCAGGCCACCGCCGCCTGATTGGCAAACAGCGAAGCTACCTCAAGCTCCCGGGAATAAAACCCCCTGGAAACCTGCCGTCCTATGATCAGAACCGCTTCGCTGCGGCCGTCAATGACCAGGGGAGCCACCAGCACCGCCTCCGAATCATCGCTGGTGCCGGCCACGTGCACTGTCCTTGAATCGCGTGCGGTATCGAGAATTATCTCCGGCCGGCCGGTTTGGGCGATGCTTCCCACAATCCCTTCGTCCATGGAAAATGGAGGGTCGGCCATTATCTCATTCTGATAAGGGCCCAAAGCCAGCATCGGGGAGAGGTTCCTGGTTTTCCAATCAACTTTGTAAATGGCCAGCCGGTGGAATGGGATCAGGCTCTCTATCTCCTGCGAGATCCTGGCCAGCACATCTTCGATTTGCAGGGAGCCCAGCAAAAGTCCGCTGGTTTCCAGCAAAGACTTCTGGGCCGAGGCCCGGCTGTCAAGCGCCAGCACCAGCTCGGTCCTTTCCAGGGCCATGGCGATGCTGCTGGCCATGATCTGGGCCAGCTGCATCTGTTCTTCGGTGAACTCCCGGGTGTTGCCCCTGAAATTATTGATGTTCAATACTCCCAACAATTGGGCCTTAGCCAGCAGTGGAACCAGGATAGCGGCCCCCAGATCCTCTTTCTGGGACACTGAAGCAAACCTGGGATCTCTGCCCAGGTCGGCGGTCAGGACAGTCTCCATATTGTCTGTCACCCAGCCAGCCAGCCCCTGGCCCGGTTTGAGCCTGGCCTGTTTTTTTGTTTCTTCCGAGAGGCCCAGAGACGCCTTAATAACCAGATCTCCGGTGGCCGGATCGATCAGCATTAGGGAGATGGCATCGGCGCTGATGATATCACTGATGATCTTGAGGCCCAGCGACATCACTTCATTTTCGTCGGTGGCATTGATCACCGCCTGGCTCATCTGGTAAAGGGTGGAAAGTTCCTTGATCTTTTGCTGGGCCAGTTGCTCCAGCCTGATCTTTTGGATGACCGCCGCCGCCTGATTGGCAAAATTTTCCAAAAGCCTGATGTCGTCAGGGCTGAATCCATCCAGGCTGGAGCTTTCGATATCCAGCACCCCGATAACCTTATCCCGGAATTTAAGGGGCAGGGCCGCTTCCGAACGGCAACCCCTCACCGATTCCACATAGCGTTTTTCTTTGCTGACATCGGGGACATAAAGGGTCTTTCCCTGGGCCGCCACCCAGCCGGTTATCCCCTCCCGGCCGATGGCCAGGCGGGTATCACGGATCACTTCGGCCCGGTATCCCACCGCGGCCTTGAGGTATAGATATTTCCCATCCTGATCGGAAAGCAGGATGGCGCAGTTCAGATAGCCGAAAGTTTCCTTGATCAGCAGGGGTATTTTTTGGAGCAGTTGATCCAGGTCGGTCTCGGTCACTGCAGCTTCGCTCAGTTGGTGCAGTGCGTCGGCTTCTTTGGTCTTTTGCAGGGCAGCCGCATGCAGCCGGGAGTTTTCCAAGGCCACCGCCGCATATCCGGCTATGGACATCAGCAATTCCTGATGGTCTGGATCATAGGCTTCAGTCTTTTGGTAACTCTGGACCGCTATCATTCCCAGGGTATGCTCCTTGAGCCGGATGGGAACTCCCAGCCATGAACGTGCCGGCTTGCCGATGATCTTTACCGGACGGCCTTTGGCCTTCCTTTCCCCGGTATCCTTTAAAAGCAGCGGTTTGCCTGATTCCAGCACCTGCTCGGTCAGTCCCTGGCCCCATGGTTTTCTTGACCTAGGCAGCTTCCTGCCTTCCTCCACCTCATAAATGAATTCCACTTCCTTTTTCTGGCGGTGCCACAGGGCCACATAAAAATTACCGGCATCCAGCAAACGGCTGACCTCGCGATGCAGGCGGGGCCAAAGCTCTTCCATATCCATTACCCGGGCCATGGACTGGGCGATCTGGCTGAGCACCGAGATCTCTTCCAGCCTTTTTTCCAGACTCTTGGCCGGAGACGGGGCCGCCCGGGCCGGCAAGCCTGCAGCTCTGGGTTTTGTTCCTGCTGACGTTACGGCCCGTGGGCCTTGTCCGGCAATGTTTTTTTTGATCTTATCCATGGGTTTCCTGATGGAGTTTGATGAATACCCTGACGATCTCGCTGTCGAACTGGGTTCCGGCCGCGTCCTGCAGCCGCTTAATGGCCACCTTAAAATCGAAGGCCTTGCGGTAGGGGCGGTCCGAGGTCATGGCCTCAAAGGCGTCAGCCACCGCAATGATCCTGGCTTCCAACGGGATATCATCACCCTTGATGCCCTGGGGATATCCCGACCCGTCGTAATGCTCGTGATGGCTGTGGATGATGGGGGCCACCTTGAGCAATGACTCCACCTCGGAAACCAGGTGGCTGCCGATGACCGGGTGCAGTTTGACCTCCTGGTATTCGTGGTCTGAAAGCAGGCTGGGTTTGGTCAGGATCTCATCCCGGATGGCCAGCTTGCCGATATCATGCAGCAGCGAACTGAAATCTATCAGCTTCACCTGCTCCTCCGGCAGTTTAAGCTGGCGGGCGATATTCAAGGCATGGAAGCGGACATTCTCGGAATGACCCTTGGTATAGGGGTCCTTGGCGTCCATGGCCGCCACAAAGGCTTTGAGTGTCCCGTAATAACTCCGCTCCAGGTCATTGTACAGCCTCAGATTGTCTATGGCCACCGCCACCTGATAGGAGAACAATTCCAACAGCCGGACCGTTTCCAGGCTGGGGATCTTTCCATCTAACGGCTCGTCCACCGTTAGATATCCGATATGTTTGTCTTTGATCATCAAAGGCACCAGCAGGACATCGTCCGGATGCCAATCACCGGTAGGCTGATATTGCTTATTTATGAGTTTGATGGAGAAATCAACCCCCGGAGTGTCATGCGGGATAAGATACGAATTGCTGTAACGGTATTTTTTGTTGAATATCTTCTCTAATTTTTCTGCCTGAGCCGGACCGGCCTTGAGTATGGCTGCGACCTCCTTTGCGGTCATGCCAAAATGGGCGATATGGCTGTTGCGTCCCTCCTCATTCTTAAGCACCAGCACCGCCCGGCTAAACAACCCGGTGCCTGATATCCCCTCCATGGTCAGGTCCAGTTTTTTCTGAATGTCACCGGCCCGGGCCACCTGCAGACTGACCCGGAACAGATCGGACAGCTTGTTCTTTTCGTTCAACAAGTCTTCTTCGGCTTTTTGCCTCTCGGTGATGTCCTCAATGGTTCCCTCGTAATATACAACGTTGCCCTGCTGATCATTGACCGCCCTGGCATTTTCGCTGATTATCAGTATCTTGCCGTCGGGGCGCTTCCAGCGGGCTTCAAAGCCAAGCACCTGGCCGTCCCTTTCCATCAGCTCCTTGAAACGGTTCCTGGTGCTGATGTCCATATAACCTGATTTGTTAAGATCCAATGAAATCAATTGATCCAGACTTTCAAAACCCAGCATCCTGACCAGGGCCGGATTGGCCAGTAATACCTGCCCGGAAGGCGTGGTGCGGTAAATACCCTCCACGATGTCCTCAAATATCTGGCTGTATTTGCGTTCCGACTCCGCCAGCTTCCGTTCGGATTCCTTTCCCTCGGTGATGTCCCTGATTACCGTGATGACCCGGCTTACCTTGCTGCCCTCAAGAACGGGAATTTTTCTGGTTTCCGTCACCAGGATTTTTCCTGATATAACGTTCTCTTCCTGCGTGGTATAAGATTCCCCCGTTTCAAACACCCGCAAATATTCATTTTTGACTTCCGGGCTAAGGAAAGGGCATACTTCAAACACACTATGCCCGGCTGGATTATTGGACAGGCCAAATCGGAGGCACCAATCCTTGAATACGGCGTTGGCCAGAATGATATTCAGCTCTATGTCCACCACATGAATGGCATCGCCAATTGAATCTATGGTGGTGCGGTATTGGAATTCGGAGGCCTGGAGTATCTCTTCCATGTTCTTTCGTTCGGTGATATCCAGGGTCATTCCCAGCCCGGAAAGCTGGCCGTCAAACTGGGTAAGGGTCCCGGCAAAATCCACCCAGCGCACCTGGCCGTCCTTGCGGATCATTTTGAACTCGTAGTTGGAGGGGACCTTCTCCCCCCGCTGGCGGGCCAGGCCCCGCTGTTTCGCCATCTCCCGGTGGTCGGGATGGATCAGTTCCCAAAAGTTCAGGTCAAGCAGTTCAGCCGGACTGTAACCGGTAAGCACCTGGCAGGCTGGATTGGCATAGATGAACTTCTCCCGGTAGGCAAATATCCCGGCCGGGCTGGCCTCGGCCAGTGCTCTGAAACGAACTTCGCTTTCCTTCAGGATCTGCTCGGCCTTCTTTCTTTCGCTGATGTCAATGATCACGCCCCTTAAACCCGTGATCTTTCCTTCTTCAAGCACCGGGCTGGCGTAGATGCTGATGGGGAATATGCTGCCGTCCTTGCGTAAAGCCAGGTATTCCTGATTCTCGGCCGGGCTGCCTTTCAATCTTCGGACTATGTTCTGGCCGGCCCTATCCCTGTCTTCAGGCGCCAGCATGGACAGAACCTTAAGACCTTGTATAAACTCTTCCTGAGCATAGCCGAATTGGCGGAGGCCTGTATTATTAACATACACCAGAATGCCCTGATCGTCAATCTCGAACACAGTCTGGGGAAGGGTGTCGGCCAGTTCCCGGTATTTTTGTTCAGAGGTCTGCAGTTTTTGTTCATTCAGTTTGCGGTCATTGATATCGATGTTGAACTCCGCCACCAGCCACTGGCCGGACGAATTTTGGTAGGGGATGGTGTGGACCTCCACCCAGCGCTTTTCCTTTTCCAAATATTCTTCGGTAACGATACTCTGTTTATCGCGCAAGGCTGAAGTGACCCCGCATTTGGGACAAACTTCTGTCCGGCCCATGAAATATTCGTAGCATTTGCGGCCGGCCGGCTCGCCGTATGATTTTTTCCATTCCGGATCAATGTACTGAACATTAAACTCGGCGTCTATGATGTCAAATCCAGTTTTGGTGGCTCCCAGGGCATATTCAAACCTTTGGTTCACTTCCCTGACCGCAAGTTCCGCCTGGCGGCGGTCGGTCAGGTCGCGGCAAAGCCCCATTACCTCGGCCACCGTTCCGTCCTGGCCGGTCAACGGGACCAGCCAGGTCTCCAGCCACAGCTCCAGCCCCCCGATGGGCGTCGGCAGCTCATAATGGGCTGTCTGGCCGGTCTGGAATACGCTGAGCAACTGCTCTTTTTGTTTTTCGTTGATAAGTTGGCCAAAGAATTCGCCTATATTACGGCCATTGGCCTGGCCCTCCGCCAGCCCGGCGATAGTTGAGGCTTTAGAGTTGGCATATTTGATGGTCCCATCGCGGTCGATCACAAAGATGATGTCAGGAGATGACTCAGACAGGGCGCGGTACCGCTGTTCGCTTTCGGTCAGGGCCAGCTCGTCTTTCTTGCGCTGGGCGATGTTTCGCCCTACTGCAACGATATTGGTAGGCCGCCCTTCCAGGTTGTGGAGCAAGCTGGTGGAATATTCCAGCGGGAACTGGCCGTTGCTGGCGGTCACTACATTCACCTGCACATTGTTGACCCCTCCGTAATCCAAGGTTTTTTGGAAATTGTGCAGGGCCAGGCCCCGGTCATCGGGGGCGATGAAAATGGAAAAATTCTTGCCTGTCAGTTCGTCACGGGAACCAAGTTCCAACAGTTCTATGGCCTTGTCATTGACTTCGGTAAAATTGCCACTGAGATCGGTGATGATAATGGCATCAGGGGTGGCAGTGAAGATGCTTTTGATGACATCGCGTTCCTTTTTCAAATCCTCCTGGTTCTTCTTCTGGTCCGTAATATCGCGGGCCACTCCGATATACCCAACTGGATCTCCCTCGGCATTTTTAAGCAGGGTAACCGTCATGTCGGTATAAAATACCGACCGGTCTTTTTTGATGTGTCCGACTATACCGGCGTTAATCCCCCGGTCGTAAACTTTCTGGTTGAAGGGTAATACCTCCCGTTCCAGTTGGGCATGGGAGTAAAAAATGCTGCTGTGCTTCCCCAGCAATTGATCTGGTTTATAACCGTGCATGGCGGCCCAGGAATGGTTTACAAAGGTTATCATCCCTTCCAGGTCGGTAACCGCCACTCCGTCGCCCACCTGCTCGGCGATCCTGGCCAGCCATATCTGCCGCTCCTGGGACTTCAGGAGCTGGCGGTTGCTGGATTCAAGTTCCACCATGTCCTGCCGGATGGTCCCGGCCATTGTGTTGAAAGCTGAAACCAGCCGGCCCAGTTCATCTTTTCTTTTTATATTTATCCGGTGGTCGTAATTGCTCTTGACCAACTGGTCGGCGCCTTCTATCAGGGCCTCGATCGGTTTTCCCAGGTACCGGGCCACCAGCCATCCGGCGGTTAAACTGATTCCTAGCCCCAGCAGCAGGATCAGATAATTGAATATGTTGGTCCGGTGATATATGGCCAGTATCTTACTCTCGTAAAAGCCCATCTGCAACATGCCCCAATCCCTGCCTTCCACGCTGACCGGGATCAGTAATTCGTATATATCCTGGCCTTCAATTACGTGCTTATGAATATCCCTTTTGTGCTTTTTGGGGTTTTCCTGATAAAGTTCAATAGCCTTCTTTCCAGCCGGGCTGCCGGTGGCGGCCAGCGGAGTAGCGGCATTGTCGTAAACCACGGCATAGGCGATCTCCGGACGCTGGCTGAACCTGATGACATTCTGTTCCAGTGAAGAAAAGTCGTTCTTCAGCACCGACTCCTGAACGGTAAAGGCCAGCATGTCAGCCATGGTAGCGGCGTGGGACCTGAGCTCGGTCCGCCAGGCCTGCCCCTCCCAAAAACTATGATTTAGCGAAACGCTGAGGGCAATACCTCCGGCCACCGCCGCAGTTATCAGGCCTATTTTAAGTGATAGTTTCATGCTTGATATTTATAACAGCCATTTTTGATATAATTGTTTCAAGAAACCCGTGCGTTCCAGTTCGTCCAATATCTGATTGATCTGCATGATCAATGACTTCCGGCCCTTGGCGGCGGCCACCGCCATTCCGCAGGGGGTGAAGGGGACTATGGGAATATTGTATTCCTGGTTCTGTTTGACAAACAATCGTGAAGAAAGGTAATCATTGAAGACCGCATCCACTTCCCCCCGGTCCAAGGCGGCAAAACTCTGATCGGTGGTGGGGTAGGATCTATATTCCAGGCCCAGCTTGGCGGCATTCTCCCTGGCATATTTTTCGCCGGTGGCCCGTTCCTTGACCGCCACCCGGCAGCCTTTCAACTGACTTAGTGAGGTTATTTTTTTATTCCCCTTTTTGACCACCATCACCAGGCCCGAGTTAACATAGTTACGGCTCATGGCATGACTCAGCCGCCGCTCTTCGGTGGCATGCATGGCCGCTATCACCAGGTCTGCTTTCCCGGCATCCAGTGCCGGCAACAGCTGGTTAAAATCCATCTGGACCCATTTGATCTTTGCCCCCATCCGGCGGGCTATCTCTTGGCCCAGTTCAATATCGTAACCGGCCAGCTTCCCCTTTTCATCCTTGAACTCAAATGGCGGATAATCTCCGGTGGCCACCACCAGGGTCTTGGTTTGGGCTCCAATGTTCAAGCAAAGCAAAGCCAGGGCGGCGGGAAGTAGAAAGAACTTTTTCATTTTATCACCTCAGATAAAATTGAATCTCCCTTACCGGAATTTTTGCCGTTACAAGAACAAACAGGATTTACATGATTCCATTTTCGGAGTCTGTTTGAGGATGCCTTAGCGTTTTAGCCCCTTGGCGCCTATGTCCCGGCGGTATTGCATACCTTCAAACCTTATTTCAGAAACAGCTTGGTATCCCTTCTCCAATGTTTCTTTCAGGTTTGAAGCAACTGCAGTCACACCCAGCACCCGGCCTCCGGCAGTGACCAACCGGTCATCACGGAGAGCCGTTCCCGCCTGGAATACTTTGATATCCGGATCCTGCAGGGCTTTCTCCATCCCTGTTATTTCAATACCTTGCTGGTAACTGCCGGGGTATCCGCCGGAAGCGGCCACGATGCAGACTGCGCTTTGGGATGACCATTTTATCTCATCCGGCTTCAGCCGGCCCTCGGCGCAGGATAATAGTATTTCCGCCAGGTCGGACTCCAAAAGCCGCATATAGCTCTGGGTCTCGGGATCCCCGAACCTGGCGTTGAACTCCAGCACCTTAAAGCCCTGAGAGGTGCGGATCAGTCCCGGAAAAAGGCAGCCCTGGAACGGCGCGCCAAGATCGGAGAGCGCTTTCAAGGCCGGCAGCACGATGGTCTTTTCTATCTCCGCCATCATCTCCGGGGTCACCCAGCCCACCGGAGCATATGTTCCCATGCCGCCGGTGTTTGGCCCCAGGTCTCCGTCGAAGGCCTGCTTGTGGTCCTGCGAGGCCGGGAACAGCGCGGCCCTATCGCCGTCGCAGAAAGCATGGATGGAGATCTCCTGCCCTTCCAGGAATTCTTCAATTATGATCTGGTTACCGGAAGCCCCGAATGCTTTTTCCACCATGGCCGTCTGCAAAGCGGCCTTGGCCTGTTCTTCGTTTTGACAGATGATCACGCCCTTGCCCAAAGCCAGGCCGCTGGCCTTGATGACCAGAGGATATTTTTGTCCGTTAAGATGATCCAGTGCCTTTTTATGATCATCAAAAACAGCGTAATCGGCAGTAGGAATATCGGCCTTCCGCATCAGGTCCTTGGAGAAGGCCTTGGAGGACTCTATTTGCGCGGCTTTTTGGCTGGGTCCGAATATCTTCAAACCATTTCTTTTAAAGACATCCACCACCCCGGCGGCCAGACAGTCATCCGGGCCGACCACGGTAAGGTCGATGCTGTTCTTCCGGGCAAAATCCGCCAGTCCGGCGTTGTCGCTGGCCTTGATATCAATGCATTCACCCAGCTCCGCCAGGCCGGGATTCCCCGGGGCGCAGTATATTTTTTTAACCAAAGGGCTTTGGGCCAGCTTCCAGCCCAGGGCGTGTTCCCGGCCGCCCGAACCGATCAACAGTATCTTCATAGAATTTTAATATTTTTTCACCACCAAGACACTAAGCCTGCACTGAGCGGTGCCGAAGTGGCACCAAACCATTTGTAAATAGTTAATTGTATTTAGTGTCTTGGTGTCTTTGTGGCAGAATGGTTACAACTTTTATAATAACACGAAAAAACGGCCCTGTCAATATCAATAATCACAAGGCCGGTATAATGTTAGAGGTCTGACGTTAAACCGATAATTTATTGGCAATTTCTTCAGGGCCGTCGCTTGGACTGCAATTTATCCATTGCTGACAATTCATTTTGCGGAACCAGGTAAGCTGCCTTTTGGCGTAATGCCTGGTGTTCCTTTTGATCATGCGTACTGCCTCGGCCAGGTCTGTTTTCCCCGCCAAATGAGCCATCAGTTCCTGATATCCCACCGTCTGCATTCCTGGGGAATCGGGCCCGTATCCGCATTCCATAAGCTTTTTCACTTCATCCAGCAGGCCCATCGACATCATAACGTCGATCCTGGACTCGATCCTTTGATAAAGAGTTTTTCGGTCCATATCCAGCACTATCAGCTTATAATTCCGGTCGTCTCCCAGGCGTTTTTCCCGGAACCATAGGCTTAACGGTTTTCCGGTAAGCATGAAGACCTCCAAAGCCCTGATGATCCGTACCCCGTCGTTGACGCTTAGCCTTTGGGCCGTCTCCGGGTCGCATTCGGCCAGCCTTTGCAGCAGGGCTGGACTACCTTTGGATAGAGAAAAGTCCTTTAGTTCCCGGCGGAGGCTTTGATCAGCCGAAGGTATGTCTACCAGTCCTTCGGTCAGGGCCTTTAAGTAAAGACCGGAGCCGCCGAGTATGATATATGCCTGGTCCTTTTTATCCAACCCATCCATCACCCGCCGGGCTTCGGCGGCAAAGGCTGCGGCGCTGTAGACCTGATCTGGGGTCAGGATATCCGTCATGTGATGAGGTGCTGTCCGCAGTTCCACTACCGTGGGCTTGGCGGTGCCGATCTCCAAGCCTTTATATATCTGCCGGGAATCGGCCGAGATAATGTGGGCCTTCAGCCTTTGAGCCAAGACAAGGCCGACTGCTGTCTTTCCCACAGCCGTCGGCCCGGCCAGCACCAGCACTTCCTTTTTCTGTTCCTGCTTCATATCCTGCCGAACCTGTGTTCCAGGTCTTCCAGGGTGAATTTTATCACCGACGGGCGGCCGTGGGGGTCCAGATAGGGCGAGCTGGTGGCGAACAGCCGGTCCACCAGATGATTCATCTCTTCCTGGTTCAGCGCCTTTCCGGCCTTGACGGCGGCCCGGCAGGCGAATGAGCGGGCCAGCCTTTGGGCCGGCTCCAGGTTCACGTCCGAGGTATCGGCCAGATCGGCCAAAATTCCCCTCACCAGGGCCGCCCCGTCGCCGCTCTGCTCCCAGGAGACCGGCAGGCCTTCCATCACCAGGGTCTGTCCGCTGAATTGCTTGACATCAAAGCCCAGCGAGCCGAACACCTCGCGGTACTGCTGGTAGACCTGCATCTCCCGGGAAGAGAGTTCCACCGTCACCGGGAACAAAAGCTGCTGGGCCCGCCTGTGGTCCCGGGCGGCCAGCAGTTCCTCGTATAGTATCCGCTCGTGGGCTGCATGCTGGTCTATCATCACCAGGCCGTCGCGGATGGCGGCCAAAATGTAGCGCTGGTGCAGCTGCCAGTAGGCCACCACCGGCTGGATGGACATCAGATTCTTAAGGCCGGCCTGCTCCGGATTTCCGGAGGCGAACAGGGCCATGGCTTCCTGTATCTGCAGCTGTCCAGGCCGCTCCGGCCCGGTCCAGGGCTGGTAGCCTGTGTTTTGAGGGTTGAGCCCCCCCGCCGTCTCCGGCCGCTGCTGGTCGGTGAACAGGGCCTTCTCCACCGCCGCCCGCACGGTGCGGAAGACGAATGACTCGTCGCTGAAGCGCACCTGCACCTTGGAGGGATGGACATTGACGTCCACCAGGGACGGGGATATTTCCAGGAAAAGCACATAGCTGGGATGCTTGCCGGCCAGGGCCGGGCCGAATCCCTGGTAGATGGCGGCCGAGGCCAGCCGGTCTGACACCAGCCGCCCGTTGACGAAGAGGTACTGCTCCCGGCGCTTGGGCCACAGGTTTTGGGGCCCGGAGAGATATCCGGATATCCGCAAAGGCTTTTGACCGTAGTCTATCTTCAGCAAAGTGCGGTAAAGCTCTCCGCCCAGCACTTCCCTGATCCGGTCGTCCTGGCTGGCGGATTTGAGATCGTAGGTTGCCCGGCCTTCGCTGATAAGCTTGAAGCCCGTTCCGGGATTGGCCAGGGATAAAGACAAAAACAGTTCTGCTATCTTGCGGGATTCGGTGGCCTGGCTCTTCAGGAATTTCCTTCTGGCCGGAACGCTGGCAAAAAGCTCCTCCACCATAACGGTGGTGCCCGGCTGGGCGGCCTGCTGTTTCCGGGAGGTTATCTCTCCTCCCCGGCATTCCAGCTGCCAGGCGCTGTCCGATCCGGCCGGCCTGGATACCATGGTGAACCGGGAGACCGAAGCGATGCTGGGCAGGGCTTCCCCCCGGAAGCCAAAGCTTTGGATGTCCTGCAGGTCTTCGTAGCTGTTGATCTTGCTGGTGGCGTGGCGCTGCAGGGCCAGTTCCATCTCATCGCCGGTCATGCCGGCCCCGTCGTCGGAGACGCGCAGCAGTTCAAGACCTCCGGCTTTCACCTCGACCTCGATCTGGCGGGCCCCGGCATCAAGGCTGTTCTCCATCAGCTCCTTGGCGGCCGAGGCCGGGCGCTCCACCACCTCTCCGGCGGCTATCTTGTTGACTATTTCGGGGGACAGGACGATGTTAGGCATGCTTGGTTAAATTTCTAATATCGAATGTCTAAACTCAAAACAAATTCTAATCATTAAATACAATGCACGA
>JAURWH010000118.1 GCA_030655055.1 bacterium | reverse complement strand
AACAGGTATTTGCCGCAGGCGATGTCGGCGGTGGAGGCCAGGTATACGGCGGGGTTCATCTGGCAGGCCAAAAAGCGGCTGTAGATCAGGCCGTAGACCTTGTGCTGTTCCGGGGTCAGGTAGCCCTTGATCTTGTCGGGGTGGCGCTCCACCGCCGAGGGCCGGATGGCCTCGTGGCCCTCTTGGGCCCCCTTGCGGGATTTGTAGTGCAGCGGTTCCGGCGGCAGGTAGCCGGCCCCGAATTTCTCCTTGATGTATTCCCGGGCGGCGGCGATGGCCTCCGGGGCCAGCCGCACCGCGTCGGTGCGCATGTAGGTGATCAGCCCGGTGGCGCCCTCGTCGCCCAGTTCGATGCCCTCATACAGCTGCTGGGCCAGCATCATGGTCTTCTTGGCCGAATAGCCGAAGGCCCTGAAGGCCGCCTGCTGCAAAGTGCTGGTGATGAAGGGCGGATAAGTGTTGCGCTTCTTGTCCTTGGACTCCAGGTTCTCCACCGTGAACTGGCCGGCCTTAAGCCCGGCCAGCACCTTGTCCATGGCGGCCTTGTCGTTGATGGCGGCCTTCTTGCCGTCTATCTTGAACAGCAGGGCCTCGAACGGCCCGCCCTCCTTGCCCTGGAGCCTGGCGCCTAAGGACCAGTATTCCTGGGGCTTAAAGGCCTTGATCTCGTCCTCCCGTTCGCAGATCAGCCGCAGGGCCACGGTCTGCACCCGCCCGGCCGAAAGGCCCCGCCTGACCGTGGTCCACAGATAGGGGCTGACCTGGTAGCCCACTATCCGGTCCAGGATCCGCCGGGCCTGCTGGGCCTCCACCTTGTTATTGTCTATCTTGCCGGGATGGGCGATGCCGCTCTTGATGCTCTCCTTGGTGATCTCGTAGAACATGATCCGGTGGATCTTCTTCTTCTTGCCTTCCTTGATCTCGGCGGCGATGTGCCAGGCAATGGCCTCCCCCTCGCGGTCGGGGTCGCAGGCCAGATATATGTTTTCGGCCTCCTTGGCCTTGGCCTTGATCTGGGCCACTAATTTGGCCTTGCCCTTGATGACCACGTACTGGGGCTCAAAGTCCTTGGCCAGGTCCACCCCCAGCTTGCTGGGCGGCAGGTCCCGGACGTGCCCCATGGAGGAGATGACGGAATAATCGCGGCCCAGGTATTTGCCGATGGTCTTGGCCTTGGCCGGTGATTCAACGATGACGAGATTTTTTGCCATACCTACCTTGTGTGAGAAGTTTTGAGTACCCGGCTAATACCATTAGACAGGATTTACATGATTAACAATATTTGCTTCAAACCACTGCCTATATGTCATCCTGAGAACAGCACCATTTTTTAACAAACCGAAGGATGACATATTTACAGCAAAATCATGAGTTGCAAAAGCCTTTTTAAAACAGGCCGACTATCATACTAAAATAAAACCTGTCCTGTCAAGGCTTTTCTCTTGACTTTGTCCGTCAAAGAAATTATACTTAAGTTTTAATCCTTTGCCGGTTAGCCGATTGTGATTTTAATCTCACAAAATTTAAAACTGATTTTCTATGCGCCTTCCTTCAGAATCCAAACAACAGCTTTTCCTGAAAAATCTCTGGTCCGAGAATCCGGTGATGTTCTCCGGACTCGGCATATTTCTGGCTGTGGCCGGTACCTCCACCGTGGGCCAGGCATTTTTTCTGGGAGCCATCGTCCTTCTTTTACTGCTGTTCAACAGCCTGGTTTCATCGGCTGTGGGCGAGCTGTTCCAGAAAAAGGTCCCCCTCTGGCCCCAGGTGATCCTCTCCTCAATATTGCTGTCGGGCCTGGCGGTTTTTCTGTCCGGGGCCTTTGCCTCCCTGCCGGATAACACCCGGATATTGTATGCCCTGCTGGCGGCCTCGCCCCTGGTGTACTCACGGGCCCAGCTTCTATCCTACAACACCACCATTGACCGGGCCATGTTCGATGCCGCCGGTACCGGGGTGGGAACCCTGGCCGTTATGCTGGCCATAGCCCTGGTCCGGGAAATGATCGGACAGGGCCGCCTGGCCGGTTTCAGCGTTTTCCCCCCGGCCCCTTGGCCCCTGCTCAATACACTGTTCGGCGGGATCCTCTTGACCGGGATCCTGCTGGCGATCTTCAACCTGCTTGTTAAAAATAAAAAATGACCGCACCTTTCGCCTTATCATTCCTGACCGGACTGCTGGCCCTTAATCCCTGGATCAGCCTGGGCCTGATCCCCACCGCCGCCCAGGGCGCCAGCCTGAACCACCGCCAGGCCTTTTACTACGGGCTGCTGGGGGCCTTGACCATGCTGGCATACGGCCTGCTGGCCTGGCTGCTGCATTTCCAGGTTATCGCCCCATTGAAGATGGCGGCCTTTGAACTGCCTTTGCTGTTGCTGATGATGCCGGGTCTCAACTGGGCTTTAGCCAGATTGTTGAAACCCTGGCCCCGGCTGGAACAGAACCTGCCTGTGTTCCATTTGAATTTTCCGGCCCTGGCGGCGGCCCTGGTGCTGCTGCAGTACCCGCCGGCATCGTTCGGGTTGATGGCCCTGACCCTGCTGGGAATGTCGGCCAGTTTCCTGGCTTCCCTGATGCTGGTTTCGCACTTGCGGGCCCGGCTGGAGACCGGGCTGTTTCATAAATCTTTAAAGGGCTGGCCCTCCTTCCTGCTGGCTTCGGGCATCTTGTGGATCGCCTTTCAGGGCCTTTTGATGCTGGTCAAATAGGTTTTTCATCCGCAGACGCCGTCGTGAGCCCTTCGGCACCACTCAGGGCAGGCTCTGCCGAACGATTTCGCAGACGTTGTGGTGAGCGTTAGTCGAACTATTATCGCAGATATATATTTAATGCACATTCAACATGAACACTGAGACCACTAATATTTCTATGGGAATCTCCCAAAAAATACTTGACCTCTTGCCAGGCTTGAACTGCGGGCTGTGCGGCTCTTACCAGGGCTGCCTGGGCTACGCCCGGCGGCTGGAGCAGGGCGAGCCCGACCTGGGTCTGTGCCTTCCCGGCGGAGAGAGCCTGCGCTCAAAGCTGCTGGAATTCTGGGCCGAGAAGAACGCCGGAATGCAGGCCGAGGTCTCCTTCCTGATCTGCCAGGGCGATTCCCACAAGTCCGCCGACCGGTTTGAGCATCAGGGCATATCCACCTGCCGGGCCGCCATGCTGACCTTCGGCGGTCCCCGCCAGTGCCTGTACGGCTGCCTGCGTTTCGGGGACTGCGTGGCCGCCTGCCCCTACGGGGCCATCACCGTGGGAAAGCAGGGCCTGCCCAAGGTTGACTTCACCAAATGCCGGGGCTGCGGGCGCTGCGCCAAGGCCTGCCCCAAGCAGATATTCAAACTGTCGCCCAAGAGCCAGCAGATATTTTTAGCCTGCAGCAACCAGTCCAAGCACGAAGGATTCACCGGAGCCTGCCAGAGCGGCTGCACCACCTGCGGGGTCTGCCTGGAGGCCTGCCCTTATGGGGCCGTCAGCTGGGAGGGCTCCCTGCCGAAGATAGACTACCAGCGCTGCCGCTCCTGCTCCATCTGCGTCATCAAGTGCCCGCCCAAAAGCTACATCGACCGGATACCCATCCGGCCCACCGCCTTCATCGGCCTGCAGTGCAACGGCTGCGGTCAATGCAAGCCGGTCTGCCCCACCGACTGCATCATCGGCAAGAAGAACGAGCACCACAAGGTGATCCGGGGCCAGTGCATAGGCTGCGGGCTGTGTTTTGAGGTCTGCCCCCAGAAGGCGGTGACCATGCTGGGAGCCTTGGGACACGTGGACCTGACCAGGTTCTAAAAGATAAAAAATGAAAAATAAAAAATCAAAAATAGCAATCTGTTTTTACCTCCTGCTTTTGGCTTTTTATGTAATCCCCCAGTGCCAAGCCCAAAGTTTAGACCAGAGACTGTTCAACCAGATCCATGACCGCTGGCAGCGAGACTGGCTGGACAAGCCGATGGAACTGTTGACCGATGCCGGCGAGGCCGAGATCGGCATTGCCCTCTGCGCCGGGGTGGGCCTGTTCGGCGGGGAGAAAGCCCGGCAGAACGCCAAGCTGGCCCTGACCGCCGACCTGGCCTCGGCCCTGCTTACCTACGGCCTGAAGAACGCAGTCAACCGGCCGCGGCCCGAAGGGCCGACCGAGCGCTCGAACTCCTCCTTCCCCTCCGGCCACTCCACCGGGGCCTTTGCCCTGGCCACGGTCTTTGCCCACCAGTATCCCAGGATAGCCATACCCTGCTACACCGCTGCCGCGGGAGTAGCCTTGTCCCGGGTTTATTTGGGAAGGCACTATCCGTCTGACGTCCTGGCCGGCGCGGTGATAGGCTTTGCCACGGCCAAGCTGGTTCTGCATTTCAGGAAAGGCATCCTGGATTTTGAGTTCGACACCTGGCTGCAGAAGAAATTCAAGAAGGACGAAAGTCCTGCCCTGCCCGACAGTTCTGTTTTGCAGTAATCAGCTATTAAACTTTGGCGCTTTTACGCATATGTCATGCTGAGGCAGGCTTCTTCGCCTTACAAATTGAAGCATCCCTCAATTTGTGAGGTAATAAGGCATCTCGGGATGACAGTAATCCAGTATTCTATTTTCAATTTTTTATTTAAAGGTTATCATGTCCAATCGCCGTAACGAAATAATAGTGGGCGTGGTGGTCCTATCCGCCATCACCCTGCTGATAGCAGGCCTCCTCTGGTTCAACCGCATTGACGTGGGCCGGAACAACTACCTGGTGAAGATCGCCTTTGAGGACGCCGGCGGCATGCGCAACGGCGACCCGGTGACCGTCTCCGGTTTTAACAAGGGCAAGGTCAAGGATATCGCCCTCAACAAGGCCAAGCCCGGCATAATCGCCACTTTGATGCTGGACAGCGACGTGGAGCTGAAGAAAGACGCCCAGTTCTGGCTGACCGACGCCAGCCTGATGGGCGACAAGCAGATCGCCATCTATCCCGGGACCTCGGACCAGCCTTACGACATCTCCCTGACCCACGACGGCTTCCGCAACCCCGGCCTGATGGAGACCATGGTCAAGATGGGCTACCTGGCCAACGAGGCCGCCCAGCTGATAGGCAAGATGAAGAACGACCTGGCCACCCCGGAGAACATCAAAAATATTTCCTCCACCCTTAAGAATCTGGACCAGGCCTCCCAGCAGCTGAGCCTGATGGCTTCCCAGAACCGCCAGGCCCTTACCCAGACGGTGCAGGACGTAAACAAGCTGATCTCGCCCAACAAGGCCAAGCTGGACAGCACCATTCAGAGCCTGGCCCGGGCCAGCGCCAACCTGGATTCCATTTCGTACAAGATAAACTCCGGCCAGGGCACCGCCGGCCAGCTGGTGAATAATAAAGAGTTATACGAGGACCTAAAGAAGACCAACAAGCAGCTGCAGGACCTGATAGCGGATATCAAGGCCAATCCCAAGAAGTATCTGACGGTGGAGATATTCTAAATAACATTCCATAGCCCAGCCCTTAAGGGCTGGGCTATGGATAAAATATATCTAAAGCAATGTAAGATGAAATTATCCATCATCACGGCCATACACGATCAACTGGAATACAACAAACTGTTCTATGAATCGCTCATAAAAAACACCTTCCACCCTTTTGAGCTGATCATCATAAACAACAATTCCACCGACGGCTCCGGCAAATATTTTAAAGATCATAAGGCCATCGTAATAGACAACCGGGAAAACGTGGCCTACTCCAAGGCGCAGAACATGGGCCTGGACGCATCCACCGGCCAGTATCTGGCTTTTCTGAACAACGACCTGTATCTGTCAAAACACTGGGATAAAAAACTGATCGATTACCTGGAACAATACGGCTTGGACATCATCTCCCCGGTGGGGATCGAGAACATGGAGACCGCCAGGGCCACCAAAGCCTATATGCGGAAATGGCGGCGGGTAAATCTGATCCAGCGCTTCAAAACGCATTTGGGATTGACCTATACAAAGAATGACCTGCTGACCCTGATCCGGAATATGTACGGCGACTGGGACAAATTCACGGCCAGGCGGGCGCTTAAATTCAAACGTTTCATCTATCCCGGTATTGCCGGGAACGCCATCCTTACCAACCGGAGGTTCTTTGACATCATCGGCAGGTGGAATGAGCAGGTCAGCTCCGCCGACTACGACCTGCTGATCCGTTCCGGCAAGAGCCAGGTTGAGACCGGCCGGGTGCAGGCCTCGGCGGTGGCGGGCGACGTTTTCATCCATCACTTCATCAAGGCCACCACCAGGGTCAAAGACAAGCAGGTTGAAACCTGGAACAGATTGGCTGACGTGGCCGAGCATTACACGGCCCCCGACCTGTATTACCTTAGGCGTCCCCTGGTGTCGGTCATAATTGCCGCCAAAGGCCGGCCCGGTTATTTTGAAAAGACCCTGCTGAGCCTGAAGGGTCAATCCGAACATGATTTTGAGATCATTTATTTCAGCGACGGAGCCGAACCGGGATATCAAAGCGTGGCCGATCAGTACCGCAGATCGTTCAAACACCCTGTCCAAGCCGTTCCAGGCATCCCCGGCAGCAATGCGGGAGCCTTAGCCAACCAGGCGGCCAGAATGGCGCGCGGAGACTATCTGGTCTTTCTTAACGGGGACCGGATACTCCACCACCGGTTCATTGAGCGCCATCATGCCCGGCGCAAACCAGGCGCTTTTTTATGGAGCAACCCGGTTGTATTAAGCGAAGACGCTGTATACAAATTGACCAATGAAGCTGTAACCTCCCGATCCTTGGAAAATGATAGTTCCTGGCAGGGGCAATGCGATCCCTCCACAGTAAAATACGGTTGCTACAGCCCTTTTAAAAACCGGCTGTCAAATATTTCCCTTCCCGGCAGGGCCAAGGGTAAACCGCTTGCCGCTGATTCCAATTTTTCCCTGTTCAAAGGCGACTTCTACCGGGTCAATGGTTACGACCTGGGACTGGCCGGCCCCGACCGGATATATTACGACCTGCGCCGGCGGCTGTTGAAAGCCGGGATAAAGCCGCGGTCCGTCAATTACGAAGCCATACAATACAACCTGAGCCGGTTGGATGATGGAGAAACAAACACGGCAGTGAATCCCGGCGGTACTGAAGAGCCCGGTTCCTATTTTACCATTAACGGACTGGCCAAGCTAAAAAGCATCTCAGATCTTTGACCCCTCAATCAATCCATAGCCCAGGCCTTAAGGCCTGGGCTATGAAAGAAACACGATATATTAAAAATAAACTCCTCCCCAAAACCAACTTCGTCTGCCAGTCCTGCGGCTTCGAAAGCTCCAAATGGATCGGCAAGTGCCCGTCCTGCCAGG
>JAURWH010000117.1 GCA_030655055.1 bacterium | reverse complement strand
TCCAGTAAAAGAAGGCTGGGTTGCCGAAATTCCCGTAGCGGTATCCGTCGTTGTAAAGCTTAAAGTTGCGGGGGATGTTGACCCCGGCCGGGCAGGGCAGGCAGTACTTGCAGTTGGTGCAGTTGATGTCCACCATCCGGTTGTACAGGGACCGCACCCGGTCGATGGTCTTAAGCTCTTCGGCGGAGAATGATCCGGCCTGGGCCTGATCGGCGAGTTTCAGATTCTCCTCCACCTGCTCCATGGTGCTCATCCCGGAAAGCAGCAGCGGGACTTTTGAGTCATTCCAGACCCAGCGCAGAGCCCAGGAGACCGGGCTGCCGCCCTTTCCGTTTTCCAGGATGGCCTTCACCTGTTCCGGCGGCAGGGCCAGGCGCCCGCCCTTCAGGGGCTCCATCACGATCACTGAGATGCCCCGGGAGGCCGCGTGCTTCAAGCCTTTCAGGCCGGCCTGGGTGGTGGTGTCCATGTAATTGTACTGGATCTGGCAGAAATCCCAGTCGTGGTCGTCGCAGATCTTGATGAAATCTGAGGCCGGGCCGTGGAAGGAGAACCCCAGGCTGCCGATGGTACCTTTAGACATTTGCTTTTTGGCCCAGCGCAGCACCCCCAGCTCTTTCATCTTGTTCCAGACCCCGCGGTTCAGCGAATGCAGCAGGTAATAATCTATCCTTTTGTCGTCCAGCCGGGCCAGCTGTTCGGCCAGCAGACGGTCCATGTCGTCGCGGGAGTTGACCAGCCAAGTCGGCATCTTGTCGGCCAAGCGCACCTTTTCCCGGTAGCCGCCCTTCAGGGCCTGCCCCACCAGCGCTTCGCTGGTCCCGCCGTGGTAGGGATAGGCGGTGTCTACATAATTGATCCCGCCGTCGATCCCCCTGCGGATCATGGCCGTGGCCAGGGGCTGGTCGATCTGTTTCATGTCGTTGTTAAGAATTGGCAGGCGCATGGCCCCGAAGCCCAGGACCGAAACGTTGAACTTGTCTTTTCCGAATTGGCGGTATTGCATGTAATTTAACCCTTGCTGTTTACGTCATTGCGAGACCGGCTTACTTGCTTACGAACGCGGCAATCTGCGCTTTGTTTTCCGTTGTCGGTCATTTAAGCTCCGCCAGGGCCTTGTCGTGCTCCTCCTTGTTCGGGGCCCGGCCGTGCCACTCCGCCCGGTTCTCCATGAAGGAAACCCCCTTGCCCTTGACCGTCCGGGCCAGGATCACCGCCGGCTTGTCCTTGATGCCCCGGGCAAAGTCAAAGGCCCGGACCAGGTGCTGGATGTTGTGGCCGTCCACCTCAATCACCTGCCAGCGGAAGGCCCGCCACTTGTCGGCCAGGGGCTCGATCCCCATCACCTGCTCCACCGGCCCGTCTATCTGCAGGTTGTTGTGGTCCACTATGGCACAGAGGTTGTTGAGCTTGAAGTGACCGGCCGCCATGGCCGCCTCCCAGACCTGCCCTTCCTGCAGTTCGCCGTCGCCCAGCAGGCAGAAGGCCCGGCCGGGTTTTTGCTCCATCTTCAGTCCCAGGGCGGTGCCGGCCGCCAGCGAAAGCCCCTGCCCCAGCGAACCGCTGGAAGCCTCTACCCCCGGCGTTTTAAGGCGGTGGGGGTGGCCCTGCAGTGGTGATCCCAAATGGCGGAAGGTCTTTAAAAGCGATCTGTCAAAATACCCGGCTTCGGCCAGAGTAGCATACAACACCGGACAGGCGTGCCCCTTGGAAAGATAGAACCGGTCCCGGCCTTCCCACAATGGATCTTTGGGATGGTGCTGCAGGGTGTGAAAATAAAGAACGGCCATTATCTCGGCTGAGGATAACGACCCTCCGGGATGGCCCGATCCGGCGCTGTGGGTCATCTCGATGATGTCGCGCCGGATCTGCCTGGCCTGGTTCTTTATGTTTTCGGTATTCATACCTGCTTGATTTTGGCCGGTATTGTTTTGTCTTTGGATTATATCGCACCGGTTCTGCCGAGCCAGAAATAGGATATGGCTATCGCACACTCCCGTCAGACGATGTTATCTCTTTTTTAGTACTATCTGCCTTTAAATAAAAATATTTACTTTCAAGCATTGGCAAGCTGTTAAATTGGTCATTCTTTTCATTATTAAAGACATACCCTGTCTTAACAAACTGATTGTAATTCGTTATTCGGGATGGGGTGAAAAATCCTTCCAAACGGTTTAATAACCACAATCCTGCGAGGCACCAAAATATCGGTTTAGCCTTATTTATTGAACCTTGCGGGGCGTATAACAATACTGGAAGCAATGGAATGAGTTCCTTAATGTAACAAGACACAAAAATATGATTACCCTTCTCACTTTTGGTGAAAAGCGGGTTCTTATAGTCATAATACATTTCGCCGATAACCGGAGAGAGAAAATACAATGTCCCAAAAGTAATTTTATTTTTACTTTTCAAATATAATCGCGTAGTATCCCCTCTTTGAAGAGCTATTTCTTCCCGTAAAGATTGCAGGTATAAACCGCTGTTTTCATTATGACAAGCCGTTAGATCTATTGTCCCTTTTTGTGTGTAGAATCTATTTTGTTTAGCCCGGATATTTAACGTGTCCTTGTCGGTTTTCACCATGTACGTAATACTGCTATCACTCAATAATGAATCCGACGATACTGCAATGCTATCGTATCCATACTTACTAAGCATGACAGGAAAAGCTTGATGAACCTCGTCTTGGGTTGCGGTCATTTCATAATTTACTCCATGACGGTACGAATATGCGCCACAACCTAACGTAATCAACGGTATGATGAAAAGGAACAGATATTTTTTCATAGTCATTGTCGTTCACCCCGAAATGTTATTTCTTGACCTTGGCCCAGTCGTCCAAAAACTTTTTGATCCCGGCGTCGGTCAGCGGGTGCTGGGCCAGCATTTTCAGGACGTTGAAGGGCACGGTGGCGATATGGGCCCCCAGCTTGGCGCAGTCCAGCACGTGGAGCGGGGTCCTTAGGCTGGCCGCCAGGATCTGGGTCTCAAAATCGTAATTGTCGTAGATCTGGACGATCTCCTCTATCAGGTCCATCCCGTATTCCGAGACGTCGTCCAGCCTGCCCACGAAGGGGCTGATGAAGGTGGCCCCGGCCTTGGCGGCCAGCAGGGCCTGGTTGGCCGAGAACACCAGGGTGATGTGGGTCTTGATGCCCCGGGCCGACAGTATCTTGACCGCCTTTAGGCCCTCCAGGGTCATGGGGATCTTGATCACCACGTTGGGATGGATCTTTATCAGCGGCTCGGCTTCCAGGATCATGTCCGGGGCCTTTTCGCTGATCACCTCGGCCGAGACCGGGCCGTCCACAATGGCGCAGATCTCTTTGACCACCGTGGCAAAGTCACGGCCCTCCTTGGCGATCAGGCTGGGGTTGGTGGTCACGCCGTCGATGATGCCCCAGCTGGCGGCTTCCTTGATCTCGGCGATGTTGGCGGTATCTATGAACAGTTTCATTTTATTTGATCTCCATTACTTTTACGGTTATTGTCAGACACTGATTGACACTGGACATTGACCCGATTGCTCCGGTTAGAACCATTTCAGCAGATAGGCCATCAGCACAATGCCCAGCAGGGCGATGATGTTCAGTTTAAGGGTGAAGCCCAGGGTCAGGGTCATCACCAATAGATTTATGGTCAGCGGAGGGTTGACCCCCGGGGTGATGGCATTGGTGAAAAAATCACGCACCACGCCCGAAGGCAGGATGTATCCCACCAGGTCGCCCAGGCCGCTGCCCAGCAGGGCCCCGCCCAGGATGATCAACAGGTAAAACCCCGCCCCCCGTTTTTTAAGCGCCATGTTATATTCCTTTCAGATCCGCCAGCGGCGGGTTAATTCGGAACTTATTGCCACAAAGGCACCAAGGCACTAAATTCGTAAAACGTTATTTGTTAATTGTGTTGGTGTCTTTGTGTCTTGGTGGCAAGGAAACCCTCAGTCCTTCAGACCTATGATGTCGGCCCGGCGGCCGCATTTTTTACAGTCCTGGCCCTTCAGTCCCTCCAGGTTTATCCGGTAGCCCGACCTTTTTATCAGCACCTGGCCGCACCCGGGGCAGTATGTGTCCTCGGTTCCCTCAAGTTGGATATTGCCAACATACACATATTTCAGTTTTGCTTTGGCCAGGTTGTAATACTTTTTCAGGGTGTTTTCCGGAGTGGACTGGGTATCCATTTTATACCGGGGAAAGTACCGGGAGATATGCAGTGGTATCAAGGGATCCAGCCGGCAGACCCAGTCGACCAAGGCCTCCATGTCCCGGGAAGAATCGTTTAAGCCCGGGATGACCAGGTTGGTTAGTTCGATGTGGCAGGAAGGCCGGGAAAGCTCTATGGTCTTAAGCACCGTGCCCAGATCTCCCCGGCACACATTTTTGTAAAAGCCAGCATCCATCGACTTCAGGTCTATGTTCATGGCGTCGATGTGGGGCAGCAGTTCCCTTAGCGGCTCCGGGCTGATGGTCCCGTTGGTGACCAGCACTGTCTTAAGCCCGGCCTGCCTGGCCAGGGGACACACGTCCATCAGATACTCAAACCAGATCAAAGGCTCGGTGTAGGTGAAGGCTATCCCCACGGATCCTTCATTGACCGCCTGCTCCACCAATTGCCGCGGCTCCACCGCTTCGGTGGGCGACTCCTGCTGGGATACCTCCCAGTTCTGGCAAAAACTGCAGGCCAGGTTGCAGCCGTTGGGTCCGGTGGAAAGTATTTGGCTGCCGGGATAAAAGTGGTGCAGCGGTTTCTTTTCTATCGGGTCCATGACCGGGGACACCGCCCGGCCGTAGCTTTGCGCCTCCAGCCTTCCGCCGTTGTTGCTTCTGACCCGGCACAGCCCTGTCTGGCCCGGGGCGATCCGGCAAAGATGCGGGCACAGCAGGCATTGCACCGAGCCGTTCTCCAGCCTTTGGTAATGCCTGGCCTCCATTTTATTTTTCCTTTTTCAGTTTCAGCAGTTTTTCCCACCGGGGGTCAGTTTCTTTTCTGGCACAGCCGCAGGTATCTTCCACCATCGGTTTCCCGCATTGGGCGCACAGCCCCCGGCAGTCCTCCCGGCACACCGGCTTGACCGGCAGGGAAAGCAGCAGGGCCTCCCGCAGCTCGGGCCAAAGATCTATCTCCTGCCCCAGGTAAAGCACCATGTCCAGCTCGTCGGGCTTCAGCTCCAGTTCCCTGCCCCCTGCCAGATCTTCCCTGGTCTGGGGCCGGAAGAACAGGTCTATCTCCGCCTGGCCCGGGGCCTCAAAGCTCTTCAGGCAAAGGCTGCAGTGCTGGCGGGCCGTGTAATCCAGGCATCCGGTGACATGGAGGGTGACGCCGCTTTTGAGAATGGTCAGGCTGCCCTGGACCGGGGAAAAATCCAGCAGATCGGAGGCCGGCTCGCTCAGACTGATGTCGAACTGGTGCCGCCCGTCCTGCAGCTGGCGAAGTTTTATTTTCATAGAACCACCTATTCTAAAAGCAAAATGCAGAAAATGGAATAAGGAGTATTTGGATAGCTCGCCTAAAGTCTCAAAACATAGGACCAAGAACTGTTTTATGGATGATGGTTTTCACGGTTTTCTTTTGTCAAACCATGATCAACCTGATCTGCGATAATCCGCGTCCAAATTGATTCCCCTCCCTTAGCAAGGTGATCAGCCCTTCTTCTTTTTCTCCAGTTCCCGCTGGTAGGCCTCGTCCCTCATCTTGTTGACATATCCCTGGTCCTCAAAGCCATACTTGAACTTGGTGTGCACGTCGTACCGCCCTTCGATGGTGGCCACCACATCCTCGGTGAACACCAGTTCCTCGTCGGTGGGGATGACGAACAGCTTGATCCGGGAGTCCCTGGCCGAGATCTCGAATTCGTGGTTGCGGCTCTTGGCCTTCTTGTTGAGGTCCGGATCCAGCACCATTCCCAGCTCCTCCATCCCGGTCATGGCCGCCTCCCGCAGCAGCGGACCCATTTCGCCGGCCCCGCCGGTGAAGACCACTGCGTCCAGGTGCCCCAGGGCGGCGTAGTAGGAACCGATGTATTTTTTAAGGCGGTAGGCCTCGATGTCAAAGGCCAGCTTGGCCCGCTCGTCGCCCGCTTTCATGGCGTCCTCTATGTCCCGGCGGTCGGTATATTTCCCGGAGATGCCCAGCACCCCGCTCTTCTTAAGCAGTACGGCCTCTATCTCCCGGGCTGTCTTGTTCTCCTTGGCACACATGAAGGGCATCAGGCCGGGGTCCACGTCGCCCGAGCGGGTGCCCATCACCAGACCCTCCAGCGTGGTCAGACCCAGGCTGGTGTCGTAGGAACAGCCGTTCTTGATGGCGCTGAGGCTGACCCCGTTGCCCAGGTGGCAGGTGATCAGGTTGACCTGGAAAGGGTCCTTCTTCAGCATCACCGCGGCCCGCCGGGCCACGTAAAGGTGGGAGGTGCCGTGGAACCCGTAGCGCCGCACCCCGTATTTTTCGTACCACTCGTAGGGCACGGGATAGATGTACGAGGTCTTGGTCATGGTCTGGTGAAAGGCCGTGTCCAGCACCGCCACATGGGGCACGTCGGGCATGATGGCCTGGGCCGCCTTGATCCCCAGCACGTTAGGCGGATTGTGGAGCGGGGCCAGCGAGGACAGTTCCTCAAAGGCGGCTATCACCTGGTCGTTGATCAGGGTCGATTTGGCGAAATGCTCGCCGCCGTGGACCACCCGGTGGCCAACCCCGCTGATCTGGCTGAGGTCCGAGATCACCGGATGATTTTCGTGGAGCAATGTTTCCAGGATCATCTGGATGGCCACCTGATGGTCGGGGCATTCCTTTTCCAGTTTCAGCGGCTCGCGGCCGGGAACTTCGTGAACTATCACCGAACCCTCAAAGGTCACCCGTTCCACCAGGCCCTTGGCCATTATCTCCTGGCTGGTCCAGTTGTAGAGCTGGTATTTAACCGAGGAACTTCCGCAGTTCAAAGAAAGAATGATGGTGTCCTTAGCCACTGCAACTCCTAAATGTTTATATGAAAAAGTTAAGGTTATCTCCTTGCCGGTATGAGCCAGAATAGGCAGTACTAATTGGTGAAAACGCAGATATTGGCTCAATTATGTTCTTTTTCTTTTTTGTACCGCCAATCAAGAAAAAGAACCAAAAAGAAAAAAGCTCGTCGCTTAAAACTCTCCGGGCCATGCTTACGCTAAAGCTACAGCAGGCCCGCGCTGCGCTTCTCATTGCTGACGGGCTTGTCTGAACTCGGGCTTTGGCCCAGCCCTCAGACATGCAGACAAGCTTTTTCCGCCATCAACTGCGATGCTCACTGATCGTTTTAACGCGACATACCGGGGTTGGCACTGGGTGTTCAACCAGTTTCCTGAACCAATGGGATAAGTATTTTAATTTTATTTCCGGGCAACCCGGGGAATCATGTAAATCCTGTCAAACCAGAGCAGTTATTATTCAGCGCTTGACGAACGGCAGACTGTATATCTTCTTCAGCCCGTGCTTTATCTGGGAAACGGCCGAGGGCTTGAAGAAATATTTCACCTCCCGGGCAGCGTTCTCCGGGGTGTCCGAGGCGTGGACGCAGTTCTGCCGGATGTCGGTGGCGTAATCGTGGCGGATGGAGCCGAAGGCCGCCAGCTTGGGGTTGGTCTTGCCCACCAGCTGGCGCAGGGATTCGATGGCCTCCGCCCTTTCCACCACGCACAGCACCAGGCGCCCGCTGGTCATGAACTTGCAAAGCGGCTGGTAGAAGGGCTTTTTCTTGTGCATCACGTAGAAGCCCCGGGCCTGGCGTTCCGTCAGGCGGGTCATCTTCATGGCTATGATGTCAAAGCCGTCCAGCTCCACCCGGTGCAGGATCTCTCCGATCAGCCCCCGGCGCACCGCGTCCGGCTTGATTATCAGCAGGGTCCGCTGCAGGTTGTGCTGGTGGTTGTGTCCCGTCATTTTTTGGCTTCCCGGGCCAGACGGTATCCTATCTCCAGCGCTTTTTTGTTCTTCTCTTCCGTGCCCTTGGGAACCCTTGATAAAAGGGACTTCTCCAGCGACTCCTTGGTCACCACCCCGGTCAGTTCGGCGATGGCCCCCAGGGCTATGACGTTGGCCACCATCTCGATCCCCACCTCTTCCCGGGCCTTCTGGGTCAGGGGCAGGAAGTAGGCGTTCTTGAAATCGCATTCCTTGACGTAGAAGGAATCGATGATGGCGATGGCGTCGGAGTTCAGGTCCTTGCTGTATGATTCCCAGGCCTCCTGGGTCATGGCCAGCAGGATGTCTATGGCGGTGGCCTTGGGGAAATAGATGTCCTGGTTGGAGATGATGACCTCGGCCTTGCTGGCCCCGCCCCGGGCCTCGGGGCCGTAGCTCTGGGACTGGATGACCTTCTTGCCGTCGTAGACCCCGGCCGCCTCGGCCAGTATTATCCCGGCGGTGATCATCCCCTGTCCGCCGGAGCCGGAAAGCCTGATCTCGTATCTTTCTTTCATCTTATATCCTCGGTTGGGGCCGGTATATCGGCCCTTACGTTGGGGCGAGGTTACCTCGCCCTTACTGATTATCTGTTGGGGCACGATGCATCGTGCCCTTACTTGCCTTGGGCTTTGGCTATGATCTGCTGGTAGACCTCGGTGTAGGGCTGGGCCTCGCCGTCGTGGAAGATGCCGGTGATGATCTTGCCCTCCAATTCCTGGGGGGTGAGTTTTTCGGCGGCCTTAAGGTTGATGGTGTTGGCCTTCTGGGTCTGCATCATCTTGACCGCACTGCCCTCCTTGTTGAGCCTTCCGTACAGGGTGGGACAGGGGCTGAGGGCCTCCACCAGGGCAAAGCCCTTCTTGGTCAGGGCCTTCTCTATCATCTTGTCCAGCTCCACCGCGTTGTACACCGTGCCCCGGGCGGCGAAAACCGCTCCGGCCGCTATGGCCAGGGCGCAGGCGTCGAAGTCGCGCTCGGCGCAGCCGTAGGGGGCGGTGGAGGCCCGTTTGCCGATGGGGGTGGTGGGCGAGTACTGGCCCCCGGTCATGCCGTAGATGTTGTTGTTCATCAGGATCACCGTCAGCTCCATGTTGCGGCGGGCGGCGTGGATGAAATGGTTGCCGCCGATGGCCAGGGCGTCCCCGTCGCCGGTGATCACTATCACGTGCAGCTTGGGGTTGTGCAGCTTGACCCCGGTGGCAAAGGGCAGGGCCCGGCCGTGGGCGGTATGCAGGCTGTTGAAGTCCACGTAGACCGGCATCCGCGAGGAACAGCCGATGCCGGAGACCATGGCCACCTCGTCCCGGTTGATCCCCAGCCGCTCCACCGCCCGGATGATGGCCCCCTGGACTATGCCGTGGCCGCAGCCCGGACACCAGACGTTGGGGAACTTCTTGCCGGGCCGGAGCATTTCATAAGCAGGATGTATCTTCATTATTTTTGCGCCTCCTCTACCGCCTTCAATATCTGGGCCGGGGTTATCATCTCGCCGTCATAGCGCAGCACCGGCACCACCGGGGTGTTTGACTTGTTGCAGCGCTCAACTTCGTATACCAGCTGGCCCTGGCTGATCTCGGCCACCAGCATGGTTTTGCATTTTTTAAGGACGTCGGTCACTATCCGGTCGGGGAAGGGCCAGATGGTGGTGGGCCGCAACAGACCAACTTTGATCCCCTTGGCCCGGGCCTGGCGCACCGCCTGCTGGGAACTGCGGGCCGCCGCCCCGTAGGAGAAGATCACGATCTCGGCGTCGTCCAAAAATTCCTCCTCCACCTCGGTCAGCTCCGCCAGGTGCTGGTCGATCTTGTCCCGCAGCCGGTCCATCTTCCACTGGATCTCGTCCAGCCGGGCGGTGGGAAAGCCCTTCTTGTCGTGGGTCAGCCCGGTGATGTTGAAGCGGTAGCCGCTGCCCATGGCGGCGTAGGGGCCGCCCACGCTGGAGCCGTCGGCGTAATGCTGGTATTCTTTGGGATCCACCTTGGGCCGGGGATGATTGTATATTTCCAACTCGCCGGGCTCGGGCACTTCCATCTTCTCCCGCATGTGGCCGATGAACTCGTCCAGAAGCAGGATCACCGGCATCCGGAATTTTTCGGCCAGGTTAAAGGCCTTGACGGTCAGCTTGAATGATTCCTCTATCGACGAGGGGCATAATGCGATGGTGGGATGGTCGCCGTGGGTGCCCCAGCGGGTCTGCATCACGTCGGCCTGGGCGCCCTTGGTGGGCAGCCCGGTGGAGGGCCCGGCCCGCTGGACGTTGACGATGACGCAGGGGATCTCGGCCATGCAGCCGTAGCCCAACAGCTCCATCATCAGCGAGAAGCCCGGCCCGGAGGTGGAGGTCATGGACTTGGCCCCGGCCGCGGCCGCTCCCAGGATGGTCCCCATGCTGGCGATCTCGTCCTCCATCTGGATGAACTTGCCGCCGACCTTGGGCAGCATCGCGGCCAGGATCTCGGCCACCTCGGTGGAAGGGGTGATGGGGTAGCCCCCGAAAAAGTCGCAGCCGGCGTACATCGCGCCTTCGGCGCAGGCTTCGTTGCCCTGCCAGAGTTTTATCTGCTTGCTCATTTTTTTCTCTCCTTGCACACAAAGATAGCCAGGTCCGGACAGCGCAGCTGGCATTGCCCGCACATGATGCAGTCCTGGGGCCGGGCCACCGTGGGTTTGCGGTCCTCGCCCATCTCCAGCACCTGTTTGGGGCAAAAGGCCACGCAGATCTCACAGGACTTGCACCAGGGCTTGTAAACATAGACCGGAAGGTCGTAGCCCTTTTTGAAATCCTGCTCTATGGTCTGCCTGGCCTCCTCCACCGTGGTTGTTTTGGCCATAAAGCCTCCGAATATATATTAAGGATTATTGTTTACAGAAATTAGCCACCAAGACACTAAGACACAAACCCATTAACGATTTTATAATTAACGAAAGTAGTACCTTAGGGTCCTAATGGTAAATGAAATTGAACCTGCGACTGACCAAAGGGCGCTATAGTCCCCTATGGATAACTACTGGTTACTAAATACTGCCTGCAAATTTTAAAAACCCTTTGTGTCTTTGTGCCTTTGTGGCAGAGGGAATTAGAATCTGCGCCGGGCGCCGCCGCCGCCGCCGTGGCCGCCTTCCTTGGGCCGGGCTTCGTTGATCATGATCACCTTGCCCTTAAGGTTGAAGATGCCGCTCAAGGCGTCAATGGCCTTGCGGGCCTCGGCCTTGCAGGGCATCTCCACGAACCCGAACCCCCGGGACTGGTTGGTGGTGCGGTCGAAGACCACCGAGGCCGACTCCACCTTGCCAAAAGGCTCAAAGGTCTGGAGCAGGTCTTCCTTGGTCACTTCCTTAGCCAGGCTACCTATAAATAAATTCACTTTACTCCTGATATATTAATGATTGATATGTTGGTAGCTATGCTTTATCTGGCTACGTTTGGGAAAATCTTATTTTGAGTTCAGGTTAAACCGCCACGGCAATATATTCGGAAATGGCGGCGGCCCGGGGTATCTTCTGCCGGTCTTCGATCAGGCCCTTGACATGCATTTCCATGGCAGAGTGCATGTTTTTTTCCGCATCCGTCAATGTTTTACCCGTAGCTATGCAGCCGGGTAGATCGGGAGAATAGGCCGAATAATTTTTTCCGGCTTTCTCGATTATCACTAAAAATCTGTGCATTATTTCCTCCTTTTTAACATGGCCTGCTTAAGAACGCTGTTCAATGTCCCTTCAGCAATGTCATCTCCCGGATGACCGGCAATGGTGACCCTCCCTGTTTTCAGCCGATGTTTGTACTGGCGATGGCTCCCCTTGGTGGTCACCAAATACCATCCGTCTTGCTCGATTAATTTTATAAGATCACGTATTTTCATAACGAAAGATTTTTGCTCTGTGTATCTTGTGGCTATCTTACGCCGTGATCCTGGTCCCGGCCTGCCCCTTCAAGGCCTGGGCCGCCTTTTCCAGCGAGGTGATGATCACCTGTTTCCCACCGTATTCCAGGAACTGGATGGCGGCTTCCACCTTGGGTCCCATCGATCCGGCCGCGAACTGCCCCTGGGCCAGGTGTTTCTTGGCTTCGGCCAAAGTGAGAGTATCCAGGTCTTTTTGGTCGGGCTTCTTGTAGTTCAATGACACTTTTTCCACCGCGGTCAGGATCATCAGGGTCTCGGCCTCTATGTCACGGGCCAGCACCGCCGAAGCCCGGTCCTTGTCTATCACCGCGTCCACCCCCTCGTAACTGCCGTCGGCCTGGACGTAGACCGGCACCCCGCCCCCGCCCCCGGCGATGACGATGGTCCCCTGCTTCACCAGCTGCTTGACGGTCTTCTTGTTGACGATGGATTTTGGCATGGGCGAAGGCACGAAACGCCGGAAGCCGCGCCCGGAATCTTCCTTGACCACCCAGCCCCTGGCTTTAAGGGCTTCCACCTCCTCCGCCTTGTAATAGGGCCCGATGGGTTTGGAGGGATTGAGGATGGACGGGTCGTCCTTGTCCACCACCACCTGGGTGACCAGGGTCACCACCTGGCGGTCGATCCGATGGGCGGTCAGCATGTTCTGCAGGCTCTGCTCTATCATGTAGCCCATCCCGCCCTCGGTATCGGCCACGATCACTCCCAGCGGCAGGGCCGGTATCCCGTCGGGAAAGGTCCGCTCCACCCGCAGCAGGGCGTTGCCCACCTGGGGTCCGTTGCCGTGGGTGATGGCCAGGTTGTAACCCTCCTTGATCAGTTCCAGGAACCCGGCCACGGCCTGGCGGGTGTTGGCGAACTGCTGGTGGATGTCTTCCTTGCCGGTGGCCCCGATGGCGTTTCCGCCCAGGGCTATGACTGCTGTTTTGTGAGGCATAATAATTTCGCCACCGAGACTCAGAGACACAGAGAATACTTAAATAACCCGGCAATATTCTGGTCCATTGAAATAGCCATTAAATGTACCCGGATGAATTAATTCCCTCTGTGCCTCAGTGCCTCTGTGGCTGATTGGTTTACTTCTTTTTGAATTTGAATTTCTTCTGGATCACCTCGGCCAGGTCCGGCTTGCCGATCTCGGCCAGCTCGTAGTTGACCCTTAAGGCCGGCTTGTTGAACTTGATGAACCGGCGCAGGTCGATGGGCGTGCCGATGATGTACAGGTCGCAGGGGGTGTTGTCGATGGTGGTCTGCAGGTCCTTGATCTGCTGGGCCGAGTAGCCCATGGCCGGCAGCAGCACCCCGATCCCGGGGTATTTCTTGAAGGTTCCGGCGATGGTGCCCACGGCGTAGGGCCGGGGATCCACCATCTGGCCCACTCCGTACTTCTTGGCGGCCACCACTCCGGCTCCGTACTTCATCTCGCCGTGGGTCAGGGTCGGGCCGTCCTCTATCACCAACACCTTCTTGCCGCGGATCAGCTCGGGCCGCTCCACCGTCACCGGCGAATTGGCGTCGATCACGATGGCTTCCGGGTTGGCGGCGGCGATGTTCCGCTTGACCAGGGCGATGTTCTCCTTGGTGGCGCTGTCCTCCTTGTTGATGACGATCACGTCGGCCCGGCGCAGATTGACCTCTCCCGGATAATAGGCCATCTCGTGTCCCGGACGGTGGGGATCAACCACCACTATCTCCAGGTCGGATTTGTAGAACGAGAAATCGTTGTTGCCGCCATCCCAGATCACCACGTCGGCTTCCTTCTCGGCCTGGCGCAGAATGGCCTCGTAGTCCACGCCGGCGTAGATCACGTTGCCCCGGGCCACGTGCGGCTCGTACTCCTCCATCTCCTCGATGGTGCATTTGTGCTTGGCCAGGTCGGCGATGGTGGCAAAGCGCTGGACCTTCTGCTTGACCAGGTCGCCGTAGGGCATGGGATGACGGACCGCCACCACCTTCTTGCCCATGCCCATCAGGGCCTCTATCACCCGGCGGGTGGTCTGGCTCTTGCCGCAGCCGGTGCGGGCGGCGCAGATGGAGATCACCGGTTTTTTGCTCTTGATGGAAGTGGCGTCCGGGCCCAGCATCATGAAGTCGGCCCCGGCGGCGTTGACCACCGCGCCCTTGCTCATCACGTAGGGATAGGGCACGTCGGAATAGGCGAAGACCACGATCTCCACCTTGAACTTGGCGATCAGCTTGACCAGTTCCTTCTCGTCGTAGATCGGGATGCCCTTGGGATACATCTTGCCGGCCAGGGCTGCGGGGTATTTTCTACCGGCGATGTCCGGGATCTGGGTGGCGGTAAAGGCCACGACCTGATAGTCCTTGTTGTTGCGGAAGTAGGTGTTGAAATTATGGAAATCGCGCCCGGCGGCTCCCATGATCAGAACTCGTTTCTTGGCCATTTTTGTTCTCCTTGTTATCTGTTGGGGCAATTCATCCTACTACGCCGCCATTGTTGGCTTCGTCGGACGAGTACATTGCCCGTACTGTTTAGGTTCTATATTATTTTACTATTTCTTGGGAAATGTTAACTGCGATGGAACTCAACCCGCTTCGGCTCCCTCAGCGCAAGCATTGCCATGACCTTTAGGTCGTGGCAGATATTCATCTAAATCCGGTGGGCTTTAGCCCCAGAGAGGCTTAAACTATGGTTTCGCCATGCGGGGTTGAAACCACAAGAGTTTTTTAATCCTTCAACCACGAGCTAAAGCTCGTGGCAATGGAACAGGTAAATCCAGCTTAGGGTTCAATAAAGCAAGACCGGCCCCTTCAGTGTGCCATTCAGTCAAAGGGGTCTTCTATCAACCAGATTACTATGTAATTGTATTGCATTGACATAGGCCTTACGTTGGTTTTAAAAGTAAGATTATAATTTTAACACTTATGGGGGTTAAAGTCAAGGCTAAAACCTGCTGGGTGTGGTAGACTAATGATTATGTCAGGGGTTAACTGATTTGTGATAAAGTCAGGGTATGAGCAAAGAAAGAATCACCCTGACCATGAACGAGTTGCACAAGCTCGAGATCATCCAACGCT
>JAURWH010000116.1 GCA_030655055.1 bacterium | reverse complement strand
GTCCATCATTCGTTCAAGGAACGACAATAGTTTCGTAGATTCCCAGCTGGAAATGGCCCATAAGCACGGCGTCAGCATCATCACCGCCGGCGATCCGGAATTCCCGGAAAACCTGAAATATTTCGGCGACGCCCCGGCCCTGCTGTATGTCAAAGGTAATTTTGAACCCCGGGACCATAAGGCCGTGGCGGTGATCGGATCCCGCGATCCCAGCCCCTACGGCCGCAACATAGCCGGCAACCTGGCGCTGGAACTGGGAAAGGCCGGACTGACCATAGTCAGCGGTATGGCCCGGGGCATAGACACCTCGGCCCATATGGGGGCTTTGGCCGCGCCGGCCCGCACCATCGCGGTGCTGGGCTGCGGGGTGGACATACCATATCCCAAAGAAAACCAAAAACTGCGGGACCGGATAGCGGCCCAGGGCGCGGTGATCTCGGAATATCCGATGGGCACCCAACCGGCGGCGGGGCTTTTCCCCAGCCGCAACCGGATCATCACCGGGCTTTCCCTGGGAGTGGTGGCGGTGGAGGCCCGGGCCGACAGCGGGGTCTTCTCCAGCGTGCGCTGGGCGGCCGACCAGGGCCGGGACGTGTTTGCGGTACCGGGGCCGGTCAATTCGGCCACCAGCCAGGGCACCAACCAGCTGATCAAGCAGGGGGCCAAATTAGTGAGCAACGCCCGGGATATTTTGGAAGAGCTTAAACTGGAACAGAGAACATCCAGAAAGACACGGGATATTAATAATGCCCCAATCACACCCGCTCCGCAATTGGATAAAACCGAGGAAACCCTTTATAACACCATGACGCCTGAACCCCGGCATATAGACGATCTGGCCGGGATCGCAAATTTAAAAAGTTCAGAACTTATTAGGACCCTTTTATCTTTGGAATTGAAAGGCTTGGTAAAGCAAATGCCGGGTAAGATGTTCATTAGAACTTAATAAATATTTATGCTGTAATCAAACCATGACCAAAAGATTTATTTTTCGCAAACTGACCCTGATCTACGGACTGGCGGGCGCCTTGTCCGGATATTTAATCCTTCATCCGGCCTCCATGTTCATTCACCAGTATTACCGGACCCAGAATCGCGATCTGACTTTTCTGGCGCTGGCATTTTCCCAGGCCCATTTTCCCATGGCCTTGTATTTTGTGGTTCTGGGCGCTTTGGCAGGGATCCTTTTTGGGATATATCCGCAACAAATATCAAAATTATGCGATAAAATTGAAGCCTTGTCCAATACCGATTATCTGACCGGGATATACAACCGGAGGTATTTTTTTGAAATGCTGGCCGAAGAGCTGAACCGGTCGTCTCGCTACCAGAGAAAACTGTCATTGCTGATGCTGGATATCGATCATTTTAAAAATTACAACGACAACCACGGACACCAGCAGGGAGATTATCTATTAAAGGAGTTGGCCCAGCTTTTGACCAGGTCCATCAGACAGCCAGATTTTGTAGCCCGTTATGGAGGAGAGGAGTTCGTGGTGGTGGCCCCGGAGACCGACAAGGAACAGGGGGTTAAACTGGCTGAAAAGATAAAAATGGCCATTGAAGAATATCCCTTTAAGATGAAGGAGAGCCAGCCCAATGGGCGGATCACTGTCAGCATAGGTGTAGTGGAGTTCCCGGAAGGCGGAAGCAATGCTGATGAACTGGTAGGTAAGGCGGATGTGTCCCTGTACCTGGCCAAGGATATGGGCCGGAACAAGGTCGTCGCAGGATAATAGTCAATCTTAATAAATGGGCCAGATAATGACCAAAGTATCCCTTGTAAAATGCGATTCTTACGACCCCATAGAAATCCTTGGGGCGGTTACCCGGGCGGTGGATCTGCTGGGAGGCATCTCGTCTTTCGTCAAGCCCGGCAATAAAGTTCTGCTTAAGCCTAACCTGCTTTCGGCCAAGACCCCGGACCGGGCCATCACCACCCACCCGGCGGTGGTGGAGGCAGTGATCATTCTGGTCAAGGAAGCAGGTGGCATTCCCATGGTGGGCGACAGCCCAGCCGGAGCCTTCAAGAGCCTGGAGGGATTCTGGGACACCACCGGAATGCTGGAGGTCTGCCGCAAACATTCGGTTGAATTGATCAGCTTTGAGAGATCCGGGGTCCACCTAAAAGAGCTTAACGGCAAAAAATATCACATTGCCACGCCGGTGCTGGACGCTGATGTCCTCATCAACCTTCCCAAATTAAAGACCCACAGCCTGACCCTGATGACCGGCGCGGTCAAGAACATGTACGGGGTGATCCCCGGTCTCAAGAAGTCCATGTACCACAAGCAGGCCCCAAAGCCCTGGGACTTTTCAAACTTATTGGTTGATATCTATGCCCTGGCCCGGCCGCATTTGACCATCATTGACGCCGTGGTGGGAATGGAGGGGTTGGGGCCTTCGGCCGGAAACCCCAGGGATCTCGGTTTCATCATGGCCGGGCAGGACGGAGTGGCCCTGGACGGCTATGCGGCCCATCTGTTGGGCAAAAAGCCGCTGGACATACCCACCACCAGGATCGCCGCCCAACAGAAACTGGGCATAGCCAATCTCAAACAGATAGAAGTATTGGGCGACCAGATATTTCCATTTAAAGATTTCAAGTGGCCGCCCAACTGGTTCTACTCCCTGATCCCAAACTTTCTGGCCAAATACGCCGCCAGGCTGTTCTGGGTCCATCCGGCCATTGATCCCAAATTGTGCATCAACTGCGGCTATTGCGTGGAGAGCTGTCCGGTCAGCGCTTTGGCCTCGGTCGGCGCCGTGCCTGAGTTCAACTATAAGCTATGCATCAACTGTCTGTGCTGCAGCGAGGTCTGCCCCCAGCATGCGGTTTACCAGAAACGCAGCCCGGTGGCCAAGCTGCTGGGACGATGAACCAAAATGGGACGCGGACTCCGTAGTGAGACCTTCGACATGGCACTTCGACAAGCTCAGTGCCCCGCTCAGGGTAGGAACTGTCGAACTATTAACGCTGATACACCCTGAATAAATACAAA
>JAURWH010000115.1 GCA_030655055.1 bacterium | reverse complement strand
TTTACGAAGTGATAGCCGCGCCGGATTTCCTGCCGGGGGTCAAAGAGATCTTTGCCAACCGCAAGGGCTGGGGGCCGAATGTCCGGCTGGTCAGGATCACAAAAAATCCCGCCAGCCAGTATCTGCTGCGCTCGGCCTGGGGCGGGGCGCTGGCCCAGGCCCCGGACAATACGACTTTGGATGAATCCAAGCTCTCACAGGCTACTTCCAACAAGCCAACCCCGCAACAACTTGAAGACCTTCTATTCGCCTTCAAGATAGTCAAGCACGTCAAGTCCAACGCCATCGTCATTGCCAAGGACAAACAGCTGATCGGCATGGGGGCCGGGCAGCCCAACCGGCTGGCCTCGGTAAGGCTGGCCCTGCAGCAGGCCGGGGACAGGGCCAAGGGCGCGGCGCTGGCCTCGGACGGTTTCTTCCCCTTCTCCGACAACATCGAGGAAGCGGCGGCCGGCGGCATCACCTCCATCATCCAGCCCGGCGGCTCGGTCAAGGACGGCGACGTGACCGCCAGGGCCTCGGAGCTCAAGCTGACCATGGTGCTGACGGGCGTCCGGCATTTCAAGCACTAGGCTCTTCTATAAGGAAACCATGAAACCATGAATATTTCCGACTCGCAATAGATTTATAATGTTTCCTGGATTTCCTGGGTTCATTATTAAAAAAGAGGGATAGAGATAAAATCATGGCCAACATATCACCGATGCTGATGACCAGGCTGGTGGGCCAGCTGACCGGAGCCCTGCGCAATCTCAAGGTCTATCCGGCCAGCCATCCCACCTCCCAAAAACTTTTTGAGGCCAGCCTCAGTCTGATCAAGGACGCGATGGGGTCCGAAAGCCATTTGAGCTTCAGCCTGGCCGGCAACATCCTGCTGATGAACGACAATCCGGTTCCCGATTCCCGCAAGGAGGTGTTTGCCAATTTCATCTCCGAGTTGGGCAAGCGCAGTGTGGGCCAGCTGACTTTCAAGCAGGGCATAGACCGCGATCAGATCCAGGGCTTCTTTGAGACCATGTCCATGGACGTGGAGCAGGTCAAGGCCAAGGGGGGGCTGGCGGCGGCCCTGGCCCTGCGGGGCATTTCCAACATCGTGGCCTCAGGCATTTCCTACGGCGGCGGTTCCGGGACCGGCGGAAGCTCCGGCGGCGGGGCCGCCCTGGAAAGCATGCTGCCGGACCAGGTGATAGCCATGCTCAAAAGCGATCCCAAAATGGTGACCGAGATGCTGTTGAAGGGCGCTTTGGCCATGGCCGATACTCCGGAAGGCCAGGAAAAATTAGTGAGCGATCTGGACCGGCTGGCCCTGATGGCCAAGACCCAGGGCGGCGGGGAATACGCCTCGATGATGGCCAACGTGATCGGCAGCATGGACCAGAAAAGCAACCAGATGGTGGCCCAGGTAAAACTGGACAACCCGGAATGGTCCGACGTGGTGCGGGAACTGTTGACCCGGTACAGCAATGAGGAACTGGGCAAACTGATCGTCAACAAGGCCGAGATACTGGCCCTGGAAACAAAGAACGACATAGTGGTGCTGTCCGAACGACTGCGCTCCATGATCTCGTCCATTCCGGTGGAAGCCGAGCGCAAGCAGTCATTGCTGCCCCTGGTCCAGGCCAAGCTGCAGTATTACGGGCTGAGCCAGGAGGACTGTGCCTTTGTATTTGGCCGGCTGGATTCGACCCAGCCGGTGCTGGAAAAATACCTGGCCGATCTGGGCTCCCGCCCCGCTTCCGAAATGGCCGATGAACCGGCGGTCAAGACATTGCGCTGGATAATCCGAAGAGATGATAACTGCAAGCCGGCTCTGGAAGGATTTCTAAAAATATTATCCGACGGCGACCCCCAGGCCAGGAAAAAGGCCCTGGCATCCATTCTGACCATCAAGGACGACCTGCTGGCCACCGAGCGCTTTGATCTGATGGAACTCCTGATAGATCAGGTCTGTTTCCGGCTGCGGCAGGAAAGCGACTCCGGACTTTACCAGTCGGTGACCGAGACCATCCAGCAGATAGCCGAAGATCTAAAAAGCAAACAGCGCCTGGCCCTGGTCACCCGCATCAGCAAGGACATTTCGGACATAATGCTTTTGATGGCCGACAAGCCGGTAGCCAGGGACATGATAAAGATACTGAGCCTGATCGGAGACGATTCCTCCATCCGCTCCCTGATCCTGGGCCTGCTCAAGGACCCGATCCTGGAACCGGCGGCCGAGGCCCTGGCCCAGATCAAGGACAAGGCCCTGCCCTATCTGCTGGAGACGGTCAAGGAAAGCGAGGACAGCAACATGCGTTTCAAGTGCATGTACGTGCTCAACAAGATCGGGGCCGGGGTGGAGGAGATGGCCGTAAAGGCCCTGTCGGACGACCGCTGGTTCGTGCGGCGGAACATGTGCGTGCTGCTTTCTTTGATGGGCGGGGAGAATTCCCTGAGCCCGCTGGGGGCGGTGCTGGAGGATAAGGATGCCCGGATCCGGCTGGAAGCCCTCAAGGCCCTCTTCAAACTGGGCGGCCAGAATTCCGAAGCCTGGCTGATCCGGGCCATGGGGGACAAGGACCTTGACGTAAAAAAACAGGCCATCGAGTTCGCCGGCAAGGCCGGCACCGAGGCTTCGGTGGACGCGCTGACAGAGCTTTATTACAAGAGGGATCTGCTGGGCCGGGGCGAGCCGTCCGATGTCAAAAAACAGATCATAATATCACTGGGAGCGTTGGGAACCAAGACCGCAGCCTCGGTATTGATGAAAATAGCCAAGGACAAGGACGCCGAGCTGGCCCAGACCGCCCAGTCGGCCCTGCCCGGGGTCCTGAAGAAAATAAAAGAACAAGAACAGAATAAACAGGCGTGATATTTTGGACAGAATAAACATCATAGATTTCGGATCGCAGTACACCCAGCTGATCGCCCGCAAGGTAAGGGAGCAGAAGGTCTATTGCCAGATCATCCCCTGCACTGCCGGAAAAAAGAAGATCATGGAGGGAGATCCCAGGGGGCTGATCCTTTCGGGCGGGCCGTTCAGCGTCTACGATAAGAACGCCCCCCGGATCGCCCCGGAGATATTCGACTCCGGCATTCCCATCCTGGGCATCTGTTACGGCATGCAGCTGACATCATTGCTGTTGGGCGGCAAGATCCACCGCAGCCGGGAGCGGGAGTACGGGCAGGCGACGCTGCGCCTGAATTCAGAATTCAGAATTCAGAATTCAGAATTGTTTCAGGGAGTCCCGTCCCAGAGCCAGGTCTGGATGAGCCACGGAGACAGCGTTCAGACTCCTCCTAAAGGCTTCGTGGCCTTGGCCTCCACCGCCAACTGCCGGATAGCGGCCATGGCAGACGTCAAACGGAACATTTACGGCCTCCAGTTCCATCCCGAGGTCAACCATACAGTTCAGGGACAAAAGATCATCTCCAACTTCCTGTTCCAGATCTGCCGCTGTCAGGGCGACTGGACCATGGATTCCATCATAGAACAGTCGGTCAGTGACATCAGGCGCAAAGCCGGTAAATCCAGGATAGTGCTGGGCCTTTCCGGCGGGGTGGATTCCTCGGTGGCGGCGGTGCTGATCTCCCGGGCGGTGGGAAAGCAGCTGCACTGCATCTTCGTGGACAACGGCCTGTTAAGGCTGAACGAGCGGGCCGAGGTGGAGCGGGTCTTTAAAAAGCAGTTCAAGATCCCCCTGGTGACGGTGGACGCCGCGGCCAGGTTCTATAAAAAACTCAAAGGGGTGGACGATCCCGAACGGAAGCGGAAGATCATAGGCAAGGAGTTCATCGAGGTCTTTGCCGGAGCCGCCAAAAAGATAGGCGGGGTGGGATTCCTGGCCCAGGGCACCATCTATCCCGACGTCATCGAATCCGTTTCCTTCAAGGGGCCGTCGGCCACCATCAAAAGCCACCACAACGTGGGCGGGCTTCCCCAGAACATGCGGAAGCTTCAGCTGGTGGAGCCTTTAAGGGAGCTGTTCAAGGACGAGGTCCGGCAGCTGGGCCTGTCGCTGGGCCTGCCCAAGGAAATGGTGATGCGACATCCCTTCCCCGGTCCGGGCCTGGCGGTGAGGGTTTTGGGCGAAGTGACCAGGGAAAGGTGCGACGTCCTAAGGGCCGCCGACAAAATATTCATCGACGAGCTTCGGGCCTCTGGATGGTACCCCAGGACCTCGCAGGCTTTTGCGGTGCTGCTGCCGGTGAAGGCGGTGGGGGTGATGGGCGACGAGCGGACCTACCAGAATGTGCTGGCCTTGAGGGCCGTCAACACCACCGACTTCATGACCGCCGATTGGACCCGTCTGCCGGAAGACCTTTTGGCCAGGGTCTCCAGCCGGATAGTCAACGAGGTCAAAGGTATCAACCGGGTGGTGTATGACATCTCCAACAAACCGCCGGCCACCATCGAATGGGAATAGATTATCATACTTTTACCGGGGAAGACAGGATTAACATGATTTCACGGGGTAAATTTCTCAATGATGGTTCCGCTAAATAATAGTTTAGTCAACAGTCCATATTTAGGAGCATAGTATGGTCGAAGATTTTGTAGATCAGGGGCTAAAGCTGGAAAAGCACGGCCACCTGGACCAGGCCCTCAACAACTACAACCAGGCGCTGGAGGCCGATCCCAACAACGCCGATGCCTGGTTCTACCGGGGCCGGATACTGAGCCGGACCGACCAGTTCGAGGATGCTATCCAGGCCTATGACAACGCCATCCTGATAAAGGCCGATTACGCGAAGGCCTGGTGCAACAAGGGCATCGTGCTGGGGGTGCTGGACCGGGACGAGGAGGCACTGCAGGCCCTGGACCAGTCCATCAAACTGGCCCCGGATTTCATGGAGGCCTGGTACAACCGGGGGCTGGCCCTGCGCGACCTGGGCCGCTACGACGAGGCTTTGGCCGATTTCGACCAGGCCATCAAGATCAAGCCGGACAACAACGACGCCTGGTTCAGCAAGGGCCTGACCTACAAGATCATGGGTCGGTACGACGAGTCACTGGCGGCCATGGCCAAGGCTTTGGAATTGTATTCCGACGACGGCGAGGTCTCGCTGGAGAAGGCCAAGGTACATCTGCTTAAGAACCAGGCCAAGGAGGCGCTGAGTTCCATCGCCAGGGCGATTGAGGCCGACGACGATCTCAAGGAAGCAGCCAAGAGCGATGAGGAACTGCAGGCTTTGTGGGAGAGCGCGGAGTTCAAGAAACTGGTCAGCTGAGCGTCCCGGCAGGCTGGATACTATTTGCCACAAAGACACAAAGACACAAAGGGTTAATATTTTTAAAGGGTAAGTAAAATGGCCAAAGCCAAAAAAGCCGCAAAAAATAAAATAGTCAAGAAGACCGTCATAAAAAAGAGCACCAAGCCAGCAGTCAAGAAGAAAACCAAAGGCCCGGCCAAGGCCAAGAAGGCTTCTAAAGGTATAAAGGTCAGAAAGGTTGTAAAGGGGGTAAAGGCGGCCCAAAAGAGAACTGCCAAAGAGCCTTTGATCCTGGTGCTAAATCCCGGATCCACCTCCACCAAGGTGGCGGTCTATAAAGGAGCGAAGCCGCTGGTCTCCGAGTCCATAGACCACAACAAGGCCGAGATCGAGAAATACGCCAGGATAGTGGACCAGTACCCCATGCGCAAAACCGTGATACTGGACTTTCTATCCCGTAATAAGATCGAACTTAAAACACTGGCAGCTGTGGTGGACCGGGGAGGACTGCTTAAGCCCATTTCCTCCGGCACTTATGTCATCAATGACGCCATGCTCAACGACCTGCGCGAAGCCAAACGCGGCGAGCACATCTCCAACGTGGGGGCTTTCATCGCCAAGGAGGTCGCCGACCAGTCAGGCGCCCAGGCCTTCATCGTGGACGCGGTCTCGGTGGACGAATTCTCTCCGCTGGCCCGGATCTCCGGACTGGCCGAGATAGAGCGGAAGTCCCTGCTGCACGCCCTTAACATGAGGATGGCCGCCCTGCAGGCCTGCCAGGAACTCAACAAAAAACTGGAACAGGTCAACCTGATCGTGGCCCATCTGGGCGGCGGCATCTCCATCTCTCCAGTGGACCACGGGAAGTTCGTGGATGTCAACAACGCCAACGAGGGCGGGCCTTTCTCTCCGGAACGGGCCGGGGGGGTTCCCACCGGGGCCCTGGTCAAGATGTGCTTCTCCGGCAAATACACCGCCGATGAGATCAAGAAAAAGCTGACCCGCAGCGGCGGGCTGTCGGCCTACACCGACACCAACCGGGCCAACGAGGTCAAGGACCGGGTGCTGAAGGGCGACAAGCAGGCCGAGGAGATATTCCGGGCCATGGCCTACCAGATAGCCAAGGAGATCGGGGCCTGCGCCACGGTTCTCAAGGGCAAAGTGGACGCCATCGTGGTCACCGGGGGTGTGGCCCATAACAAGATCTTCACCGACTGGATAAAAGAGCGGACGGCCTTCATCACGCCGAAGTATTTCGTCTACCCAGGCGAGGACGAGATGCCGGCCCTGGCGGCCGGGGCCTTCCGGGGTTTGAAGGGCGAGGAGAAGGCGCGGGAGTATTGATGAGATCCGGCACCAAAAGACACTGTCAGAATATGGGCATAGAAAACAAGG
>JAURWH010000114.1 GCA_030655055.1 bacterium | reverse complement strand
ACAGGTACTTCGTGATCGCGCTGGTCAGGGTCGTCTTGCCGTGGTCCACGTGGCCGATCGTCCCGATATTGACGTGCGGCTTCTTACGCTCAAATTTTGCTTTGGCCATGATGGTTCTTTAAACTCCTGTTTTAAGAATATTGTTTTTCAGATCTGCCGGGGTTGTTTTGAATTTGAAAAGTGGAGCCCACCACCAGGGTTGAACTGGTGACCTCGTCCTTACCAAGGACGCGCTCTACCGACTGAGCTAGGTGGGCTTTAAACCCAAAAAAGAATAATAGACCCCTACCCCCAAGGCTTTAACTTTTTACTTGGGGGCATGTTTTTAAGGCAAAGAATGATTATTATATCAAAAATCCACGAAAAGTCAATACCAAAGTTGGATTCGTCAGCATTTTTTATGCCGTTTTTTCAACCCGAACCGGATCTAAGCCAACAATGAATTCTGCCCCCTACCCGATCCTAATCATCTGTTCCCTAAAATCAATTCCCGGTCACCTGTTTTCTAAGGCTTGGTGCGCCTGGCCCGAGTCGAACGGGCGACCTGCGGATTCGAAGTCCGACGCTCTATCCAGCTGAGCTACAGGCGCTTCTCTCAGAAGATCAGAAGGTGTGAACTTGTGAGGCTAAGACTGGTTATGTGTTATTGCTCTTATCTTCTCAGTTTCGGATCTTCGGATCTTCAGCATTAAGGCTTCAGATATTGGAGAGCGCCTGGTCCAGATCCTCGATCACATCCTGGGGGTCCTCGATGCCCACCGCGATCCGCACAAAACCCGGGGTCATCCCCAGCGCCGCCAGGTCGGACTCGGAATAGGACAGGTGGGTGGTGGAGGCCGGGTGGGTGACCAGGGTGTCCACGCTGCCCAGGCTGACCGCCAGCTTGCAGAGTTTGAGGTTGTTCTGGAACTTCCGGCCGGCCTCGCGCCCGCCCTTGATGTCGATGGCCAGCACCCCGCCGTAACCGCCGCTCATCTGCTTCTTGGCCACTGCGTGGGAAGGACAGGACTCCAGGCCGGGATAGCAGGTCTTTTCCACCTTGGGATGCTTCTCCAGGAACTTGGCGATGATCATGGCATTCTGGGAATGGCGCTCCACCCGCAAAGGCAGGGTCTGCAGGCCGCGGGACATCAGCCAGGCGGTGAAGGGCGCCATGCTGCCGCCCAGGTTCTTGTAGGCGATGGGCTTCATCTTGTCGATCTCGGCCTTGGAGGCCACCACCACTCCGCCGGTGGTGTCGCCGTGTCCGCAGATGTACTTGGTGGCCGAGTGCATCACGATGTCGGCTCCCATCTGGATCGGCTGCTGCAGGCAGGGCGTGGCAAAGGTGTTGTCCACCGCGACTATCACCTTATGCTGTTTTGCAACTTTGATCGTCTCAACCAGGTCCACCACGTCCAAAGTAGGATTGGCCGGGGTTTCCAGGTAGACCAGCCTGGTCCGGTCGTTGATCTTCTTGTCCAGCAGGTTGTGGATGTCGTTGGCCGGAACGTAGATGATCTCGATGTTCATCTTGGGCAACAGGTCCTTGAACAGCCCGAAGGTGCCGCCGTAGATGGGGGCCGAGGAGATGATGTTGTCTCCGGGGCGGCAGTAGGTGAAGACGATGGCCGCGATGGCCGCCATGCCCGAGGCGAAGGAAAGGCCGTCGTCGGTTCCTTCCAGCAGGGCCAGCCGCTTTTCAAAATCCTGGCAGGTGGGGTTGCCCAGCCGGGAATAAACAAAGCCCGGCTCCTGGCCGGACATCACCGCCGCGCCGTGCTCGGCCGAATTGAAGACGAACTCCGAGGACTGGTAGATCGGCATGGAGACCGGCTTAATCTTGCTCAGGTCCTGCATCCCGCCCCCGTGCACCGCCAAAGTGTTGAACCGTACTTTTCCGTGAGACATTTTTTCGCCCTTCTATAAATTTATTTTAAAAGATTTCATCTATAAGGAAACTCTGCCTTGCGCCACCGCTATAGCTAAGGCGCACGCGGCGGTAAATATAATAGCGTAAGCGGTCGCTGTTGCTACGGCGGACAGGCATGAATGCAGGAATTTTTATGTTAATTGGTGCTATTTCAAGTTTGACTAAACATTACCAAAAATAAATCAACATAATCTGCGGGGATCTGCGTCCCATAAAGGTCCCCGTTTTATCCCGGCCGACGGGGACTATCAATCTACTTTAACAGCGAGATCAGCACCCCGGCCGCCATGGCCGTTCCCAGCACCCCGGCCACGTTGGGCCCCATGGCGTGCATTAAAAGAAAGTTGTGCTTGTTCTCCCGCTGTCCCTCCACCTGGGTCACCCGGGCCGCCATCGGAACCGCCGAGACCCCGGCCGAGCCGATCAGGGGGTTGATCTTTCCGCCGCTCAGAACGTAGAAAAGTTTTCCCAGCAGCATCCCCCCGAAGGTGCTGAACCCGAAGGCGATCAGCCCCAGGGCCACGATCTTCAAAGTTGAGAGGCTGAGGAAATTGGCGGCCTCCATGGTGGACCCCACCGAAGCCCCCAGCAAAATGGTGACTATGTTGCACATCTCGTTCTGCAGGGTCTTGGAAAGCCGCTCGGTGACGCCGCTTTCCCGGATGATGTTCCCCAGCATCATGGTCCCGATCAGGGCGATGGCTTGGGGCAGCAGCAGGGCGGTGATGATGGAGATGGCGATGGGAAACACGATCCTCTCCCGGTGGCTGACGTGCCGCAGCTGCTTCATCTCGGTGGTCCGCTCCTTCTTGGTGGTCATCAGCCGCATGATGGGCGGCTGGATCAGAGGAACCAGAGACATGTAGGTGTAGGCCGCCACCGCGATCGGGCCCAGCAGGTGCGGGGCCAGCTTGCCGGCGGTAAAGATGGCGGTGGGGCCGTCGGCCCCGCCGATGATGCCGATGGCGGCCGCCTCGGGCAGACTGAAACCCAGCGATACCGCTATCAGCAGGGCGGCAAACACTCCGAACTGGGCGGCCGCGCCCAAGAGAAAGGTGATGGGATTGGCCAGCAGCGGACCGAAATCCGTGAGGGCGCCTATCACCATGAACATCATGGTGGGCAGCACCTCGGTGGAAACGCCCACATTGTAGATCATGGTCAGCAGGCCCTCGGGCCCCACCACGTTGGACAGCGGCAGGTTGGCCAAAAAGGCCCCGAAACCGATGGGCAGCAGCAGCAGCGGTTCGAAGCCCTTGAAGATCGCCAGGTACACCAGCACCAGCGAGACCAGGATCATGATGCCGTTGCCCAGGGAGAGATTCGTCATCCCGGACATCTGGATCAGCTTTGACAGGTGTTCAAAAATGATGCTCATTTCAGGTTGCTCCTTTGGGCCGCTTCCTGCAGCGAGACTATCCTCCACGAGCTTTCCGGGCCGGAGGCATTCCTCTCCGGCTGGGAGTTGGCGGAAGAACCGGGTTCGGCGCCAAGCTCCGCCGATAATGCTCCCATCACTATGGCGGCCAGTTCCTCCTCGTCCCCGGCCTCATTCACATATACTGCCGGGATCTCAGGCGCCGGGCCTCCCAGGGGATGGACCAGCGGCTGGTCATTTCTGCCGGCCATGATTCCCGCCATATATATCACCCCGGCCATTATGGCCAGGGCGATGAAGACTATGCTCTGGGAAATCACACAGACGGTCAGGGCACCGCCCATTCCGGTAAAATCCGACATTTTTTCCTTTCTATTATTTGCCGCAGGTTTCCTGCAGCTTCTTGGTCAGGGCCGGCACCACTTCGAACACGTCGCCCACGATCCCGAAATTGGCCACCTTGAAGATGGGGGCGTCGGGGTCCTTGTTGATGGCGATGATGCAGTCGGCCGACTGCATGCCCACCAGGTGCTGGATGGCCCCGCTGATGCCGCAGGCCACGTAGAGCTTGGGGGCCACCGTCTTCCCGGTCTGCCCCACCTGGTGGGAATAGGGGATCCATCCGGAATCCACCGCCGCCCGGGAAGCGCCCACCGCCCCCCCCAGGGATTTGGCCAGGGCCTCTATCAGCTTGAAGTTCTCCGGGCCCTTCATCCCCCGGCCGCCGGAGACGATGATGTCGGCCTCGGTCAGCTTGACCATGCTGGTGAGCTCCTCCACCACTTTCAGAACCGAGGTGCGGGAGGCCGGCATCTTCTGGTCGTAGGGAACATTGATCACCTTCCCCTTCCGGGAACTGTCGGGGGCGGCCTCCTTCATCACCTTGTGGCGGACGGTGGCCATCTGGGGCCGGTGATTGGGGCAGATGATGGTGGCCATGATGTTCCCGCCGAAGGCCGGCCGGGTCTGGAGCAGTATCCTCTTCTCCTCGTCGATGGCCAAAGCGGTGCAGTCAGCGGTCAGCCCGGTGTGGACCTTGATGGCCACCCGGGGGATCAGGGCCCGGCCGATGGTGGAGGCGCCGCAGAGCACTATCTCCGGCTTGTGCTGGTTTATCAGTCCGGCCAGGATGATGGAGTAGGGCTCGTCGCAGAAGTTCTCCAGGGACGGATGGGACACCGCATATACATTGTCGGCCCCGCGTAAGACCAGCTCACGACAGGCCGGCTCGATGCTGTTACCCAGGATGACGGCCGAAAGTTCCACCCCCAGGGTGTCGGCCAGTTTGCGGCCCTCGCCCAGCAGTTCGTAGGCTATGCTTTGGACCACTCCGGCCTTCTGCTCGGCAAAGACCCAGACCCCGTGATACCCGCTGATGTCGGCCTTCTCCACCTTGTCCTGGCGCAGCAGGATGGCGTCGAACCCGCAGGATGACACGCAGGCCCCGCACAGGGTGCACTTGTCGTCGTCTATGACCGCCAGGTTGTCCTTTAAGCTGATGGCCCCGTAGGGGCAGGATGACAGGCAGGCTCCGCAGCCCACGCATTTGTCTTGGATGATCTCTATATCGCTCACTTTGCTCCTTGGTTTTTTATAGGACACGGATTTTCACGGATTTCTTTTACTATTCCTTATCTTATAGCAGGAATTTACTTGAATCAGACACCAAACCAGATGCCTTTGGATATTTTTGTTAGGAAGTTGTTTTGTTTTTAACTATTTTCTTGTCATTATCATAGATTTTGCGCTTGAATTCTAATTTTGGCCCGAAGTTTACCAGCAAACCTACCTCTATATCGGTTGCTTTCAAGTAATTCAGTAACTGTGCCTCATGTTCTTTGATTAATAATGATACCGCTTTGATTTCAATGATAATTTTATCGTCAACTAAAATATCGGAAAAGTATTCACCGACTATTTCGTTTTCATATTTTACTTTGATCGGGGACTGAGCAACTGCCTTTATGGATTCCCTTCTGAACTCTATCATCAGAGCATTTTCATACACCTTCTCAAGGAAACCATATCCCAAGGTATTATAAACCTTGAAAAACACCGCTATGATCTTATCGGAAAGCTCCTGATGTTTTAACGTTGAAACAGTATTCATAAGTACCTGTTAAATTTATAAAATATCCGCGTTAATCCGTGTAAATCCGTGTCCCATTAAATTATCTGCTGTTGCTTGAGCCCGTTAATCACCGTATTTCAAGCCTTGAATAAAATATCTGCGTTAATCCGTGTAAATCCGTGTCCCGTTAAATTATCTGCTGTTGCTTAAGCCCGTTGACCACGGCGGCCACCGCTTCGTTGACGTCGCCCTGCAGCAGCACTCCCCCGGTCCGGGCCGGCGGGGTGAAGATCTTGACCACGTTGGTGGGCGAGCCGTTCAGCCCGATGTTCTTCTCGTCGGCCCCGATGTCGGCCGCCTTCCAGATGGTGGTCTGGTAGGACTTGGCCCGCATCTTGCCTTTAAGCGAGGGCAGCCGGGGTTCGTTGATCTCCTTGACCACTGTGAACACCACCGGCAGGCTGGTCTCCACCACATCGTAGCCGTCCTCGGTCATCCGCCAGACCCTGGCCCTCTTGTCATCGATCTCCTCGATCTTCTTGACGTAGGTTACCTGGGGGATGTCCAGGAACTCGGCCACCCCGGGACCGACCTGGGCGGTGTCCCCGTCGATGGCCTGCTTGCCGCAGAGGATCACCCCGTAATCCCCGATCTTTTTGATTCCCATTGACAGCGCGTAGCTGGTGGCCCAGGTGTCGGCCCCGGCAAAGGCCCGGTCGGAGAGCAGCACCGCTTCGTCCACCCCCATGGAAATGGCTTCCTTGAGGGCCTCGATCACCTGGGGCGGCCCCATGGAGATGACAGTGACCTTGCCCCCCAGTTTCTCCCGGATCCTCAAGGCCTCTTCGATGGCATACATGTCGAAGGGGTTGATGATGGACGGCACTCCCTCCCGGATCAGGGTGTTGGTGACCGGGTCTATCCGGACATCGGTGGTGTCCGGCACCTGTTTGATGCAGACTATGATGTTCATGTTATCCCTGTAATGTTGATTGCGAATGTCATTCCCATGAAAATGGGAATCCAGGAGACCGCCCCACTAAATGCACTAAAAGACGCTAAAATAACCATGGAATTATTTCGGGTTGTTTCGTGTATCCTTCGACCAAGCTCAGGACAAGTTTTCGTGGGGAAGCCCCTGTAACCAAAAAAGAAGATTACACAATAAACATCGTGTAATCTTAGAACAGAATTTTGATTTTACCATAAATTTTTATGGGTGTCAAATCAAATACGTTGTGTTGTTCAGTGGCATGTCCGGAGTAAGACTCCCTGACCAACTTTCGAAGGATCATTCCACCGCCGGCGATTCCGGGTGGATGATCAGCGACGGGGCCAGCGGCTCTATCACCCGCATCCCCTTCCATTTGCCTCCCCGGAACCGGAAATAGAAGGCCAGCCCCAGTATAACCACATAGGCCGAGGCGATGGTCCAGGCGGTATATATCCCGGCCCCAAAGACGGCCAGGGCCAGGTAGCTGGGGACGACCAGTCCAAAAAACGACAGCACCAGCAGCATGTACATCACGAATTTTGTGTCACCTGCCCCCTTGATGGCTGAGGAGAATATGATGTTGAAGCCGTCGAACAGGGAATAGACCGCCACGAACCGCAGCAGGATGATGGTGGTCCGGCGGATGGCCTCGAACCGGACGGGATCGGCATGGGCGGCATAGGGCATCAGAAAAACCTGGGGCCAGAAAAAATACAACAGGGCCACTGCCGCCATGTAGACGAAGGTCATGTGAAAACCGGAGTAGACGCTGTACTGGGCGGTCTCTGGGTCGTCCTGGCCCAGGTACTGGCCCACCAGCACCGAAGCGGTGATGCCGAACCCGATCATCGGCATGAAAGCGATGGTGTTGACGTTGAAGGCGATGTTGGTGGCCGCCAGGTTGTCGCTGCCCAGCCGTCCCACCAACAGGATGAAAAAGGTAAAGCCGCTCATGTCCAAAAAGAACTGGACCCCGTTGGGGAAACCGTACTTGAGCAGGGCGGACAGCTTGGTCCGGTCCAGCCGCCAGCCGCTTAAGGTATGGAAGGCCCGGTTGTATCCCGGCCTGAAGATCAGCACCGAATAGGCGATGACGGAGAACACCGCCGAGAAGACCGTGGCCCAGGCGGCCCCGGCCATGCCCATCTCGGGGAAGCCGCCGTGGCCGAAGATCATCAGGTAATCGAAGACCACGTTGACCGCGGTGGCGCCCAGGTTGATCCACATCACCGGCATGGTCTTCCCCAGCCCGGAATAGAACCCGGACAGGGCCGAGGACACCAGGGCCGGAAAGGCCCCGGCGCAGAGGATGGCAAAATATGTGGTCTCGTACCTTTGCACCAGCGGGTCGTGCCCCACCGCCTGGAAGATGGCTCCGGCCCAGGGGATCAGCAGCATCACCGCGATGGACCCGGCCGCCGCCACATAGACCGCCTGCCAGATCACCGGACCGATCTGCTTGTTCTGCTTGGCCCCGTAATACTGGGCCACGAAGGTCCCGGCATAGCCCACCGTTCCCAGGAAGATGGTCATCACCGCAAAGTTAAGCATCCCGGCCGGCATGGCCGCCGCCAGGGCCTCCGGCGAATACCAGGCCAGGTACATCCTATCCACAAAGTGCTGGACCGCCCAGGAACCGGTGGACAGGATCAGGGGAAAGGCGATAAGAAGCACCTGGCGGTATCCGCCGGGTGCTTGCCAACGGGATTTTATGTATTGGATGATTCCCAAAATGCTACTTTTTGTATTTGAACTTGGTTTCAATTTTCTTCGATTCAACCCCGGTATTTTTATTGCGGGCCTGAACCTTAACGGAATACTTTCCTGGATATATAAGGCTATCAAAGACCACTGAACCGCTGTCTCCTTGCGCCCATGGCGTCCATTGGCCAACAGAATATCCGCATACAGTCGGCATTTCATCAGGTGCTTTAATGAATGCACGGTATTCTATGGTGTCTGTGTCTTTTCTCCCCACATCTTCACACCGGAATGATAAACTAACTGGAAAAGTATTTACTTCCTTGTTCGGTATGTTTAAATAATATATCTTAGGCTCACTTTTTACAGCTAATCTGATGATGACATTATTACCTGAAATGTAATCACTAAAGCTGGGTATAGTGGTAGTGTTTATTTTTATTTCACATATCCCGTTATTAGAAACGATTGTGCTGATTGACTCTATACCATATTTTTTAACGATTGTTTCTCCATTTTCCGACCACCTAAAACCGCTTGCTGCTATTACGACGGAATATCCTTCTGAAAATAAAAGATACGAGTTATTGTCTTCGTATACTATCACAACTTCAGAATAATAATTTTTTTTGCTTTTAATTTCTGAGTTATCAGTATTCTTAACCTCTCTTATATAAATATCAGTAACTGTCTGAGCAGATAATGGTGAGGCTAACAGCAACAGCCATAAAAGTTTTCGAACCATTTCTCTCTCCTTTACCTTGTTCAGTCACTCCACCACCATGATGGCACACTTCAGGTACTGGGTCTCCCGGCAGGCCAGCAGCACCGGGTGGTCCTTGGACTGGTGCCGGAACTCCAGCAGTTTCAGGGTCCGGTTGGCGTCCCGGGCTGCGTCCACCAGCATCACCTTGAACTGCTCGTCATCCACGTGGTAGGAGCAGGAGCAGGACAGCAGGATCCCGCCGGGGGACAGCAGTTTCATGGCCCTTAAGTTTATTTCCTTGTAGCCCTTTAAGGCGGACTCGATGGATTTCTTGTTCTTGGCAAAGGCCGGCGGGTCCAGGATCACCACGTCGTATTTTTCCCCGCTCTCCACCCGCTCTTTTAAGGTGTGCAGCACATCGGCCGACTCGAACTGACACAGGCCCGAAAGATTGTTCAGCCCGGCGCTTTTGATGGCCTGCTCGATCGCCCGGTCCGAGATGTCCAGCCCCAGGACGGATTTGGCCCCGGCGGCCGCGGCGTTAAGGGCAAAGCCCCCGGTATGGCAGAAGCAGTCCAGCACGCTCTTGCCCTTCACGTACTGGCGCAGGGCCAGCCGGTTGTCGCGCTGGTCGTAGAACCACCCGGTCTTCTGGCCGTGCTTGATGTTGACGGCGAATTTCAGCCCGTTCTCCTCTATCACCACCTCGGGCTTCAACGCCCCCAGCAGCACGCTCTCGGTCTCCCTTAGGCCTTCCAGCACCCGGGAGTAGCTGTCGCTCCGCTCGTAGATACAGGCCGGGTGCAGCACTTCGGTCAGGGCTTCCACTATCAGGTCCCGCCGGATGTCCATGCCCAGCGACATGATCTCCATCACCAGCTGGTCGCCGTAGCGGTCCACCAGCAGGCCGGGCAGGCCGTCGGATTCGCCGTACAACAGGCGGTAGTCGGAACTGCCGGGATATACCGACTGCCTGAGCCGGGCGGCGGCTGATATCTTGGTGACCATCAACTCCAGGTCCAGCTCCAGGGCGCCCCGGGAATACAGCCGGACGGCGATCAGCGATTTGGGATTGTAGAACCCGGAGCCAACTATGTAGCCCCGGCTGTCGTAGACCTGGGCGGTCTGCCCCGGTGTCAGGTTGTCCGGCAGTTTGTCTATCTCGTTGGAGAACACCCAGGGATGCCCGGACTTGATCCGGCGTTCCTGGTTCTTGCGTAAAGTGATCTTCTGCATTTCTTCTTTCTTTGTCGGGACATGGCATGCCATGTCCTTGCTTTCTGTTGGGGCAGGTTTAAAACCTGCCCTTACTTTATTAGTGCTGGGGCGGTTCCACGTGGATGGTCAGGCTGACCTCGGGCAGTTCCTGGCCCAGTTCTTCCTCCAGATGGTCCGTCAGGTTATGAGCCTCCTCCACCGTTTTATCGCCCTTCACCGAAAGGTGGAACTCGGCAAAGACCCGGTTGCCGCTGCGCCTGGTCTTGATGTCATGAAAATCCACGAACAGCTGGTCATGCCGCTTCAAGACCTCTATGATCCGGGCCTCCTCCTCCGGGCAGGACTGGTCCATCAGCCCGGTGGAGGACTTTTTCATCAGTTCGAGGGCCATCTTTATCAGCAGGCCGGACACGGCCAGGGCCAGGGCCGAATCCAGGAAATACCAGCCGGTAAGTTTTGCCACCGCCAGACCCACTACCACCGCCGCCGAGGACAGCACGTCGGAAAGCAGATGCTTGGAATCCCCCTCCAGGGCCAGCGACCCGAACTTGCGGGCGGTCCGCAGCAGCAGCCAGGAAAGCAGGCCGTTCAGGGAGGTGGCGGCCAGGGAGATCATCAGTGCCACATTGACATTGGTCAGCGCCGCCGGCCTTATCAGCCGGCCCACCGCTTTTTCGGCGATCATCACCGCGGCTACCAGGATCAGTATCCCTTCGATCAGGCTGGAGATGTTCTCCACTTTCTGATGTCCGTAATTGTGGGTGCGGTCGGCCGGTTCCTCGGAAAGATAGACGGCGTAGATCATCAGCCCCGAAGCTAACAGATTTACGATGGATTCCAAGGCGTCGGAAAGCAGGGCCACCGAGCCCGAGAGGTAATAGGCCGCCAGCTTCAGCACGAAGATGACCAGGCCTCCGGTCAGTGTCATCCAGGCCACGTTCTTTTTGGTGATGCTCATAAAGGCTCTTTCGTGAATGTTCTGGAGGATCTATTCCTCGTTTTCGGCTCCGGGCTTCACCCGCCGCGACCTTCTGCGGTCAATGTCCGAAAGGATCTTCTTGCGCAGGCGGATGGACTTGGGGGTCACCTCCACCAGCTCGTCGTCGGCGATGAACTCCAGCGCCTCCTCCAGCGTCATGATCTTGGGCGGGGTCAGCCGGATGGCATCCTCCGAACCGGAGGACCGCTGGTTGCCCAGTTTCTTGGCCTTGGTCAGGTTGACCACCAGGTCGTTTTCCTTGGGCCGTTCGCCCACTATCATGCCCTCGTAGACCCTGTCGCCCGGCCCCACGAACATCATCCCCCGCTCCTGGATGCCGTCCAGCGAATAAGAGGCGGCCACCCCGGTCTCCATGGCCACCAGCACCCCGTTCTGGGTGGTGTTGATCTCTCCCTTGTAGGGCTGGTAGCTTTCGAAATTGTGGTGCATGATCCCGGTGCCCCGGGTATCGGTCAGGAACTGGCCCCTGAAGCCTATCAGGCCCCTGGCCGGTATGATGAATTCCAGCCGGGTGCGGCCCTTGCCGTCGGCCTTCATGTTCTGCATCTCGGCCTTGCGGCCGCCCAGCCGCTCCATCACCGGGCCCACGTAGGCGTCGTCCACGTCTATCACCAGATATTCAAAGGGCTCGCACAGCTTGCCCTCGATCTCCCGCATGATCACCTCGGGCCGGGATACCGCCAGTTCGTAGCCCTCGCGCCGCATGGTCTCGATCAGGATGGAAAGGTGCAGTTCGCCCCGCCCCGAGACCTTCATCGAGTCGGGCGAGCCGGTGTCGTCCACCTTAAGCCCCACGTTGGCCTTCAGCTCCCGGTACAGCCGGTCCCGCAGCTGGCGGGAGGTCACGTATTGGCCCTCCTGCCCGGCAAAGGGGCTGGTGTTCACCGAGAACAGCATGGCGATGGTGGGCAGGTCAATGTCCACATAGTGCAAAGCCTCGGGCTTCTCAGTGTCGGCTATGGTCTCGCCGATGTCCACGTCCTCAAAACCGGCCATGGCCACGATGTCTCCGGAGCCGGCCTCCTGTATCTCGATCCGCTTCAGGCCCTCACAGCCGTAGAGCTTGGTTATCTTGCCGGTCTCGATGCTGCCGTCGCGCCTGATCCGGGAAACCTTCCCCGTCACTTTGATGGAGCCGTGCAGGATGCGGCCGATGGCCATCCGTCCCACGTAGTCGTTGTAGTCAATGGAGGTCACCAGCATCTGGAAGGGCTCGCCGGGGTTGCCCTCGGGCTCCGGGACCTTGTCCACTATGGTGTCCAACAGCGGCAGAATGTTCTTCTGGGGATGCTGCAGGTCGTTGGTGGCGGTGCCGTTCTTGCCCGAGGAATAGACCACCGGGAAATCCAGCTGCTCGTCGGTGGCGTCCAGCGAGACGAACAGGTCAAAGATCTGGTCCAGCGCCCAGTGGGGCCGGGCCTCGGTTCGGTCCACCTTGTTGATCACCACGATGGGCTTGAGGTTCAGCTTCAGCGACTTGGAGAGCACGAAGCGGGTCTGGGGCATGGGGCCGTCCACCGCGTCCACCAGTAAGAGAACGCCATCCACCATGGAAAGCACCCGTTCCACCTCAGAGCCGAAGTCGGCGTGGCCCGGAGTGTCCACGATGTTGATCTTGTAGCCCCGGTAATGGATAGAGGCGTTCTTGGAGAAGATGGTGATACCCCGCTCCCGTTCCAGGGGGTTGGAGTCCATCACCAGTTCCGGCACTTCTTCGTTGTCGCGGAATGTGCCGCTCTGCCGGAGCAGGGCGTCCACCAGGGTGGTCTTGCCGTGGTCCACGTGGGCAATGATGGCTATGTTCCGGATCATTTTTTCGGTGTTGTTTGACATGAGTTCCAATTACGTTTATATTGTGGTTTTTTGTTTATAAAATAATGCCCGTTGCCTGGTTTATATTTCCCTGACATATATTTTCAATTTTTGAAGGACCCTGTCCAGGTTATTGATCACTTCTTGGTTTGAGAACCGTATGATCCTCAATCCGTTTTTCTTTAAAGCCGTTTCTCTCTTATTGTCGTTATCCTTCTGGGTTTCATGGATCCCGCCATCTATCTCCACCACCAGTCTTTGGTCGCCGCAATAAAAGTCGGCAATGAATCCATCTATGACCTGTTGACGGTGAAAATGCATACCAACGATCTTGTTGGCCCTGACCGCATTCCAAAAACAGCGTTCGGCCAAGGTCATATTGCGGCGCATCGCTTTGGCCAGGGCCAGTTTTTCAGGGTTCACTCTCTGAAAACGGGTTACGCTATGTTTAGGTTTAATTGGCATAGCAAGGGGTAATACGTGATATCATTTTGACCTCTCTCCTGCCTCTCCCCTGGAAGGGGAGAGATCACCGTCTTCCCTCCCCTGCCAGGGGAGGGATAAAAGGGAGAGGTCACTTTTGGGGCTCCCCGGTGATCTTGTACGTCCCGCCCTCTTTCTTCTCTATCTTGAACCCCTGTTTCACCAAGGCCTCATAGGCCGCCAGGCGCACGTAGTCATCC
>JAURWH010000113.1 GCA_030655055.1 bacterium | reverse complement strand
CCGGTCTTGTTGTCCAGCTTGTCGCCGCCCAGGTCAAAGGTCCGGAAGATCACCGGATCGGGGCTGAGCTTTTCCGCCACCCGGCGGTAGACCTGGTACTGCTCCTCCTCGGTGGGCAGATGGTCCGAGGTCAGGAACAGGAATTCGGTGCGGTAAAGGCCCACCCCCTTGGCTCCGTGGGAAAGCACCGAGGCGGTCTCCTCCGGCATCTCGATGTTGGCCGAAAGCTCCACCTGATGCCCGTCCTTGGTCACCGCCTTCTGGCGGCGCAGTCTTTTAAGGTTGGCCAGGTGCTTTAAGAAAACCTTCTGTTCCTCGCGGTAAAGCTCCAGGGTCTGGGGGCCGGGATTGAATATGGCCAGGCCCCTGGCCCCGTCCAGTATCACCGGCAGGCCGGAAACGGCCTTCAGCATCAGGTCCGGAGCGCCCACCACCGCCGGGATCTCCAGGCTGCGGGCCACGATGGCGGTATGGGAGGTCTTCCCGCCGGACTCGGTGATGAAGCCCAGAATCTTTTTGTGGGTCATCAGGGCGGTGTCGGCCGGGGAAAGCTCGTGGGCCAGCACAATGGCGTCCTTGGGCAGGTCCTGGACCGGCAGGGTGCTTTGGGCCTCGATGTGCTTGATCACCCGCCAGATCATGTCCCGGATGTCGGCCGACCTTTCCTTGAGGTAGGCGTTGCTGGAATTCTGCATGCCCTGGGCCACCTCCTCCATCACTTCCTTGAAGGACGAGGCGGCGTCCTGCCGCTGTTCCTTGATCCGGCGGACCGTGCCTTCGAAGGTCTCGGGATCGTCCAGCATCAGCAGCTGGGCGTCCCAGATGGCGGCCGCCTCCTCCCCCATCCGCAGCACGATCTGCTGTTTCAGTTCGGAGAATTCGGCCTTGGCCCGGATCAGGCCGGCCTTGAATTTCTCCAGCTCCCGCCCGGTGTCGCTTACCCGGTATTTGACGGCCGTGACGGCCGCCTTGCGGTAGACGAAGGCCCGGCCGATGGCAATGCCCGGAGAGGCCGGCAGGCCGTTGATCCTGTATTCGGCGTTCACTTTTTTAATCCTCGTTGAATTTATCGGCTATCAACCTGCCCAGGGCGTCCAGCACCAGGGCTTCGTCCTCGCCATCGGCCCGGACGGTGAGGGTGGAACCAGGCTCGGCCGCCAGCATCATCACCCCCATGATGCTTTTGCCGTTGACCTCGGTCTCCTCCTTGCGGGCCCAGACCTTGGATTTGAATTTCCCGGCGGTCTTGACGAACAGGGCCGAGGGCCGGGCGTGCATTCCCAAACGGTTGACGATGGTGAAAGATCTTTCCTGCATCAAATTGCCTTATGTTCCAGTGTGAAAATTAATGTTTGCGGCCGGCCCGGCAAAAGTTTTATCTTTTTATGCCATAAAAAACACGAGCATTGGTAGTTCCTCTCCAGCCCCGATTCCGACTGGGAGACGGTCTCCACCGGAAAGCGCCAGAGGTCCCAGGCCTGGTCCAGGTCAAAGTCGACGGAAAGGTTGCGGTAGCCGTCTATCACCGAGAGCTGGGAAACATCCTGATCCTGGGCCCGGACGTTGAGGGCTTCGGTGGGCAGTATCCGGCTGGCGCTCCGGCAGTGCCGCCCGAAACCCGAAGACAGCAGGCCGAAGTTGAACTCTATCCCCGGCCAGATCTCCATTTCCTTAAGACCGCTGTTCACCCAGCTGTATTCTATCTTGAATGACGGCCCGGTCCCGAAGACGATCTTCTTGGCAATGGTCAGATCGTTTATGATTTTTGTGAGTTCCACCGTCACCCGTTCCGCCTGTCTGTTTGTTTGATAAACCCATGCTCCGGCCAGGCCCGGTTCCTGCTCTTGGTGGCAGTTGCGGTAAAAAGATTCCAGGTCCGTCTCCGGCCCCAGCAGGTGGTTCACCAGGCCTACCCGGCGGAAGGAGTCGTAGAACAGCAGATCCGTCAGGCCCTCCTCCTTGGAGACCAGCATCTCGTGAATGCTCTTGCCCTGGGATGCGCCCTGATCGCCCGGCTTCGGAATATTCCGATGGTAGCTTTCGGGCCGGCGGGCCAGGGTGTCGAACAGATTTATCTCCTTTTCCCGGGCATCCCATTCGATCATGGCGCCTCCGAAGGACGGGGATAGAAGAAGCCTGTCATGGCGGTTGAACAGTTCCACTTCGTTCCGGCCGTCACCGTCAAAATCGAATTCCCTGGCCTCAAACGAGGGCGCAGAAGGTTCAGGCTTCGGTTCCATCAGATTCTCGGCCCGGATCAGATGCCGGTACAGAGCCTCGCGCAGATGCGGCAGATACAGGCCCCCAAAGACCCCGTGCCAGTATCCGCAGTTGCACTGTCCCCGGTATAGTTCCCGCAGGACATCCGGGCCCTGGCCAGCCGCCTTGGCCGAGACCGAGAGCATCTTGCGGTAGATGTTGTTTGATTCGGGGTATTTGGTCAAAAAATCCCGCCAGGTGCCGCCCTTGACGAACGGACTGTAGCGCTGGTAGCTGCCCTCGGCCTTCAGCCTTTGGGTCAGCTCCGAATAGACCGCCTCGGACTTTGGTTCCAGCGCCCACTCCCCCATCTCGGCGTAGGAGGCGGTGGGCAGATAGATCCGGCCCCTGGCCGGAAACGCTTCCAGCGCCTGGCTGAAAGTGGACAGCTCCAGCCACTCCTTGTTTGCTTCCAGCGCGTCCAGGAAGTTTTTCAGCCAGCCCTTTTCATAGGCCAGCTCATGGGTGCCGGGCCAGACCCCGAACTTTTCCCCGTCGTCGGCCAATACGGCCAGCGCATCCCGACCGGGCTGGTGCAGGGTTTTAAGGTGGGCGATGACCTCGTCCACGTTATGGAAGGGGATCAGATAGCGGAGCTGCTGGCTGATGGGAAAGACCGCCAGCGGCTTGCCCTGATCCTCGGTGATGTAGTGGCCGTCAAGGTCCTGGTCGTTCTTGCCGGAGCATTTGAAATGATAGTCGTCCAGCACCGTGTACTTAATCCCGGCGTCGGCCAGGACCGAGGCCAGCCCCGGCTCCCACACCCGCTCGGCCAGCCAGGCTCCGGCCGGGGCTTTGCCGAACCTGTTCTTCAGGAATTCCGACATCATCTTCAGCTGGCCCTGCTTGTCGCGGTCGGGGATGGCCGGCATGATGGGCTCGTAAAAGCCCCCGCCCAGCAGTTCCACCTGCCCGGCCCGGACCAGGGTGTTGACCTGTTCCAGGTATTCCGGGTGATGCTGTTCCAGCCACTCCCACAGGCAGCCGCTGTTGTGCAGGGTGAATTTGAACCAGGGATAGCCGGAGACGACATCCAGAAAAGGCTTATAGGCCTTCTGGTAGGCGTCCTCGAACACAAAGTCGAAATTGCCCACCGGCTGGTGGTTGTGAACCCCGAATATGAATTTCAGTTTGGGCATTTATTTTTCAAATATATCTGTTGTCTGCATCTTCTTTTCCACCCAGCCCACTATGGCTACCGCCAATTTCAAAGCTTTTAAATATTCCCCGCGCTTGACCGGCTCATAATCGCCGGGATATCTTGTCTCAACGGCATATTCGGTCAAGACCGAGGATTGTCTGATAACTGCCGGGATGGTGATGTTCTTGGATTTTACTATGTCCAGAAGCAAGTTGATCGAATGGGTCTTGGGAAATTCTGTACCCCTGTGGGCCAAAAGAGCCTTTAACGATTTCTCCGCCGCCTGCTGGCAGTCATATGCCAAGTCTTCGTAGAGAATGGCCCGGGAAGACCTTCTGGCCTTGGCTTTCGCCAGATTGCTTTGCGCTCTTTTAAGCCATTCTTTGGCCAGGTCGCTATTTTTCATAAACCACTTTCCCGTTTTTCGCGATCTCGCTGTAGATCATAAACCGGTTGCTTTTGAGCTTTAAATAATTCTCGGGAGTTTCCACGATTATATCCATGGCGATATTACAGCCACACAGCATTTTGTAGATATCCTGGGCCATTTTCCGTTTATTGACAACGCCGGATTTAAGCAGGCAAATGTCATAATCGCTCCATTCCTTGTTCTTGCGGTCAGCCCTGGAGCCGAAAAGAATTATTTTTTGGGGCCGGATCTTTTTTACGATAAGGTCAATGGTGTTCTTGAAATCCGCACCGTTTTTATTGTTTTTCTCCATGTTCTTCCTGCTTCGTGTTTTCAACTACTGGTGGTTGTGAACCCCGAATATGAATTTCAGTTTGGGCATAGATGATTGATTTATTTTGAACTCATTCCGCTTCAGCTCTGCACTTCAGCAGACTCAGTATGTCACTCAGTACAAGCATTACCACGACCTTCAGGTCGTGGTAAGAAATCTAATGAAACCCAATCCCTCCTGCGGAGTACAAGCGGGGTTTAAACCCTAAGATAATATTTTTGATCATTCAACCACGAGCTAAAGCTCGTGGCAATGGAAATAGAATAATTAGCGAGTTGAGTTCCTTCTTGCTATTTTCTTCTCTTCAGCGGCTGGCTCTGTCCGGCGGGATTGGCTTGCGCCGGGACCGCCGTGCCGCCCGAGAACACCACTGCCGCCTCGCGCATGGCATCAAGCAGATTGGACACGTCCCCTGAGTACTTGCGGGAAAAGGCCTGGTCTATCTCCCCGGTCTTGACGTCCATGATCCGCAGTTCCACCACGTACATCACGCCCAGCTTGCCGATGGTGCCGCCCACCATCTTCTGCACGCCTAAAAGCTGTCCGGCCTCCACCAGGCAGGCCCCCTGATCGCAGGCCCCGCTTTGCTGGAAGCCCTGTTCCTTGAGGATCTCATCGCGCTTGGAGCGTTCCACCACCTTGTAGAATTTGGTGTTGACGAACTCGTTCAGCAGTTTGTCGGTCAGCATCGACACCTCCTGCGGGGAAAGGCCCGAAGTGACGTTCATATCCATCACCGAGATGGTAAGCTTGGGCCCCTTCGGGGCCGGGACCGAAGAATAGACGGGCTGGGTCTGAACGGTTGGGGTCGCGGCCGTTGACCCTCCTAACAGCGAGCCAGTGGTTGGGCCTGCCGACTTGGCCGCGCAACCCGTCAGCAGGGCAGCCAGTAAAAGACTGATGCCGACCGGGGCCATTTTTCTCTTCATTTTAACTCCGTTTTTCAAATTGTGGGAACAAGATATCAATACTTTTTGACCTCTCCCCTCCCCCTCTCCAATGTGGAGAGGGATGGTTACCTCCCCCTCCGCAACGGAGGGGGATTAGGGGGCGGTCAAAAGAGGCTATGATCAGCCTACTCCAGGTCGTCCTCCTCGAACTTGGCGGCCTCGAACTTCTTCTGCATGGACTCCAGCAGACGGTTGTTGAATTCCTCCGGGGTCCGGTATCCGCAGGCCTTCAGCAGTTGGTTCATGGCTATCACTTCGGAAATCACGCTGATGTTCTTGCCCGGCACCACCGGCACCGTCACCAGCGGGATCTCCACCCCCAGGATGGTGGTGGGCTTTTCGTCCAGGCCCACCCGCTCGTAATCCTCGTCGTCGCTCCAGCGCTTCAGCCGTATCTCCACCTCTATCCGCTTGCGCATCCGCACCGCCCTGATGCCGAAGATGGTGGCCAGGTCTATGATCCCGATCCCCCGGATCTCCATGTTGTGCCTCAGCAGCTTGTTGCCGTAGCCCACCAGCACGCTCTGGCCGCGTTTCTTGATCTCCACCACGTCGTCGGCCACCAGCCGGTGCCCCCGCTCCACCAGGTCCAGGGCGCATTCGCTCTTGCCGATGCCGGAGTCGCCGGTGTACAGCAGGCCCAGGCCGTAGACATCCACCAAAGTTCCGTGGACGGTGGTGGTGGGGGCCAGCTTGTTGTCGATGTAGGAGGAAAGCTTGTGGATGAAGTCGGTGGTGTCCAGCCCGGTGCGCAGCAGGGGGATCCTGCGTTCCAGGCAGGTGGCCACCAGCTCGGGATGGGCGGCCAGTCCCTTGGAGATGATGATGCAGGGAAGTTCAAAGGAAGTGATCCGTTTGATGGCTTCGATGCGCTTGTCCGGTTTCAGGGTCTCCAGGTAGCCGGTCTCGGTGATCCCGATTATCTGGACCCGCTCCCACAGAAAATACCCCATGTAGCCGGAAAGGGCCAGCCCCGGGCGGTTGGTGTCAGCGATAATGATCTTGCGCTCCAGTCCGGTCGTGCCGGTCAGCACTTCCAGATGCAGGAACTCCTGCCGGTCGTTCAGCACCTCCTGTACCGATATCTCCTTCATGGTCTCCCTCGCAATTACTGAATACTGATTACTTCGGCAATTAAACATATCAAGCGTCATCCTGAGAATGGCAACGTGCTTAACTAACCGAAGGATAAAAAAACCGCCTCATCCCTCAATTTGCATAGCAAGTAAGGTGTCTCGGGATGACAATTGTTGACAATATGATTGCGCTATTTAATTGCCGGTCTAAGAATACTGAATACTGGCTGCCCGGAAGTGCCCTACTGCCCCTTAAGCCCCCGGCCCTTGTGCTCCTTGCGCTCTTTCACTTTCTTGACCTGGGTCTCTATCTTCTTCACCGCAAAATCCAGGGCCTGGCGCATGTCCGTGCCCTCTTCCTTGGCCACCAGACGCTTGCCGGCCGGCAGATGGATGGTGATCTCGGCGATCATCCGCTTTTTCTCTTCGCTTAAAATGGCCCGGGCTTCCAGGATCCGGGGGAAGAAATGCTCCAGATGCTCCAGCCGGGACTGGACCTCTTTTTTCAGGCCTTCGGTCAGGCCTTCAAAATGGCGGGCGGTGATGTTGATCTTCATGCCGGTGCCTCCTGTTTAAAGTTGGTTATGGACTGATAAGTTTGATATGCCAGATAGGAACTGCGCACGGCGGGCCCGGCCACGACCGCGTCCAGTCCCAGTATTTGTTCCCCGTAAGTTTTGAGCTCCTGATATTCGGATTCCTCCCAGAACCTTGCCACCGGCAGATGTTCCTGGGACGGGGCCAGGTACTGGCCCACGGTCAGGATCCGGCAGCCGGCTTGCTTAAGATCAACCATCACCTGCTTGATCTCAGCCACTTCCTCGCCCAGCCCCACCATCAGTCCGGACTTGGCCACCAGCCCGGCCCGGGCAGCGTAGCTGATCAGGTCCAGCGACAGCCGGTAAACGGCCTGGGGACGGGCCAGGGGGTAAAGCCGGGGGACTGTTTCCAGGTTGTGATTGAACACCTCGGGCCTGATCTCCGCCGCCTGCCGCCAGGAACTTTCCCGGCCGTCGAAGTCGGAGGTCAGGATCTCGGTCAGGATCCCGGGGTTCTCCCGGCGCAGGGCTTTGACGGTTTCGGCAAAATGCCCGGCCCCGCCGTCCTCCAGGTCGTCCCGGGTGACCGAGGTGATCACCGCATATTTCAGCCCCAGTTTTTTCACCGCCTGGGCCAGCCTTTGGGGTTCCCCCGGGTCCAGGGGCATTGCGCCGCCCTTGCCCACCGCGCAAAAGCGGCAGCCCCGGGTGCAGCTCCCGCCCATGATCAGAAAGGTGGCGGTGCCCGAAGCAAAACACTGGTTGCGGTTGGGGCAGCGGGCCTCGCGGCAGACCGTCTCCAGCCTGCATTCAGACAGCACCTGGTTGACCAGGGCCTGGGCGGGGTTCCGCACCAGGCTTTGCTTGAAGGCCCGGGGCAGTCTTTTTAAATTTTGGTTATCCGGCATAATATTTATTACCTAATGGCATCCAACAATTGGAATACCTTTATAAGGAAAACAGGAAGGCAGGAATAATTTTGGGGATTTCCCAAGTTTAATATTCATGGTTTCCTGCATTCCTAATAGAAACGGTTCTTGTTCCCAGATCAGGGGTTCTTCCGGATGCTGGCCGGCTGGATGTTCCCCTCCTGGCGGTATTTGGCGATGGTCCTCCGGGCGATCTTCAGTCCCGCCTTGGCCAAAGCGTCGGTGATGTCCTGGTCGGTCAGCGGCGATTTGGGGTCTTCGTTCTTGATCATCTCCAGCACTTTGTCCTTGATGGCCTTGACCGAGTCCTGGCCCTGGGTGGTGCTCATCCCGCCGCCGAAAAAGTATCTGACCGCGAACATCCCGTGGGGGGTCAGTGCGTATTTGTTGTGGACCGCCCGGCTGACCGTGGACTCGTGCATTCCGATGTCGTCGGCCACCTGTTTCATGGTCAAGGGCCTGAACTGGCGCAGGCCGTGGTCCAAAAAGTCCCGCTGGCGGTCCACTATGGCCAGCATTATCTTCTGGACGGTGCGGCGGCGCTGCTCTATCATCCTAACTATGAACCGGGCGGCCTCCAGCCGCTTGACCACGTAATCCCGCTCCTCGGGCTTGGCTGTCTTGGAACGCTGCAGGATCTTCTTGTAATCCGGGGTCACCCGCACCCGGGGCACCACCCGGTCGTTGATGATGATCACATATTCGCCTTCGTGCTTTTCTATCAGGATGTCCGGGAAGATGTAGCGGGTCTCATCGCTGCCCAGCCCGGCCCCGGGCTTGGGCGAAAGGGCCGAGATGATCTCCCGGGCCTCCGCCACCTCCTCCTCTGTCACCTTCAGGGCCTTGGCGATGGCCGGATATCGGCGGCGCTCCATGTCGTCCAGATGCTGGTCCACCATCTTCCAGGCCAGACTGTCCCTGTAGCCCAGATGGTTGAGCTGGATCAGCAGGCATTCCTTCAGGTTCCGGGCGGCCACCCCGGGAGGGTCAAAATTCTGGACCAGGTCCAGCACCCTTTCCACCTCGTCCTGTGAATGGTTCAGGGCGGCGGCCACCTCGTCCGTGCCCATGGTCAGGTAACCGTCGTCGTTGAGGTTCCCGATCAGGTAATTTCCGATCTCCAGGTCCCGGGGATTGTCTAATGAGATCCGGAGCTGGGACAGGATGTAATCCTGAAAGCTCTGCTGGGTGACCACGTAGGGCTGGGAGTCCTCCTCGGACTTGTCCTTGTTGGCCGGATAATAGCCGCTGTCCAAACCCTCCTGCAGGTAATTATCCCAATCAAGCTGGTCGGGGCGGTCGGACGGTTCCGGTTCTTCTTCGTTGGAGGTCTTTTGGAAGGAATCCAGCGAGTTCAAACCTTCCGTTTCCTGGATCTCTTCCTGGGTCTCCTCCATCACCTCGTCCAGCAGGGGGTTGATCTCCAGTTCCTGGCGCACCAATTGCTGAAGCTCCAGCGTCGGCAGCTGCAGCAGTTTCAACAGCTGCAGCATCTCCGGCGCCAGCATCTGGCGCAGTTCCTGCCTCAGTCCCGGACCCATGGCGCTCATTTTACATCCTCCCTGGAGTGATAGGCGCCTTTGGCTTTTTTGTTCATCAGTATCCTCTGGGTCTTGCCCTGGCTCATGAAGAATTCCATCTCCTGTCCCTGGGCCAGGTTCCGGCCGCTGCTGTTTTCCTTCTGCCTCCGGTGGTACTGGCACCACACCCGTCCCCAGGCATGGACGTAGGACATCTGGCCCTGGGCAAAATCGGCCTTCAGGCTGTCGCAGGTGATGATGTCGGTGTCGGGGCTGGCTTCGGTGAACTGGCGGACCACGGCCGAGTCACGCACCCAGGCATTGCGCAGGGTGTCGCCCCTCAGGTCCAGCTCCATCAGCCGGCCGCTGATCAGGGCGTCCCGTCGCCAGACCGAGGGATCCTGCTCCAGCATCATCCGCCCGGCGGTCTTGAAATAGGTCATCTTGCCGCAGGCGGCCCACAGGCTGTCCTGGGCGAACCTGACGCTGTCGGTGGCCACCGCCAGGCCGCTGGCCTGGAAGACCTCCATTTTGTTGGATGTGATCACGCTTTTTTTGGTGCGGTTCTTTTTGTCGTAGGATTCCATCCTGGCCCGGCCTATGACGAACCCGTAGCCCTGGTCGTGCCAGTATTCGCCGTAATCGCCGTAAAGCTTGTTGTGCTGGGAGGAGTCTATCATCTCCACCTGCCCGTAGGCATAGCTTTTGGCCAGGGGCCGGGAGTAGGCCAGGGAGTCGGCCGTCAGGTCCCAGCCGGCGTCGTTAAGCCGGGGCCGCCCGAAGACGCTGGCCCGGCCGGTGGATTTCAGGTAGTCGGCCCGGCGGCCGGTGATCTTCACCGTCTTGTCGTAGATGGTGACCCTGCCCCAGACCGAGGCTTTCTCGGTAAGGGTGGAGATGCGGGCGGTGTCGCCCTTCAGTATCGTGGAGCCGTGGATGATCTCCACCTGGCCATAGAGCCAGGTGATCTTGTCCTGGCCCAGCTGCTGGATCTTCATGTTGTCGGCCGAAAGCACGTAGGGCTGGGTGGTGTCGGCCAGCGGCTGGGGAGCCGCCCCCAGTCCGGCCAAAAGCAGCAGGACTGAGAAGCTCACTGGATCCCCTCCAGCCCGGTCAGCAGTTCCTTCTTGCCCCGGACGTTGCGCTTGAGCTCGATCTCCTTCAGGTCGGGGCTGGCGCTCATGCCCTCGCCTTCCAGCCAGTCGCCGTCCTTCTCCAGCCGGACCTTGGACTCGGTGGTAAAGCGCCGGTCCTGGTTGCTCCAATCCAGGTAATCGGTCAGAAGTTTCATCCCGTCCTTGGTGGTCAGCACCACGTTCCGGCGGGTCTCCATGTTGCGGCTGTCGGTGTTGATCTTGCCGGAATCGGCGGTCAGGTTGGCGCTGATGGAGTCCCCGGTCTTGCGGTAAAAATCGATCTTCAGTTTGAACATCTCCACCAGATGCTGGTCGTTGAAGGTGTTGGCCTGTTCGGCCACCAGCACCCAGACCCGCAGGCCGGCCTGGGTCTCGGTCAGCTTGAATCCCTGGATGGTCTGGGACGGCGGAAAATCAGGCTCGGCCGCCGGCTGGGAGGCCTGTTCCTTCTTGCACCCGGTTAAGAGTACAAGGACAAGGGCAGTATATATGTATGTTTTTTTCATTTCTTTCTTAATCCGGGCATTTCAGCCACAAAGACACTAAGACACAAAGTTTTTTATTCTTAGCGGACTCCGCGTCTTTGCGGTTATAAATATTTTTGTGCCCTTTGTGCTTTCTGTGGCTAATTTTCTTTAAGCCTGAGGTTTCTCCAGCCAGCGCAGATGCATCCAAACCCACTGGCTTACGTCCTGTTTGATCAGTTCTTCCAGGGCCGTAGTCTGTCTCTGCACGTCCTCTTTTAGCCGGGCTTCCTTGTCGGTTAATTGTGACTGGGGCAACGGCGGCCTGACGTACAGGTGATGTATCCCCTGCTTGTCCCGTTGGATGGCCATCGGGATCACCGCCGAGCCGGCCCGGGCCGCCAAAGCCGCCGCCCCGGTGGGCGTCTTGGCCTGGTGGCCAAAGAACTCCGCATTGACGCTGGAGACCCGGGTGTCCTGGTCAATCAATATCCCCAAGGCGTGGCCGGAATGAAGGGCCTTCAGCGCCTCCTTGGCCCCGGTGTCCCGGTCTATCACCTGGATCCCCTGCCCGCTCCGCATATTCAGCACGATGTCGTCCATCCGGGGATCGTACATCCGCTTGCCGATGACGCTGATCTTGTAGCCGTGCCGGGAGAACCAGACCGGCATCAGTTCCCAGCAGCCGATGTGCCCGGTGATGGCCACCAGCCCCTGGCCCGATTTGTAGGCTTGGTCGAAATGCTCCAGCCCGTGCAGCACCACCATCCGGTCCAGTTCCTCCAGCGGAAGTCCGGGGATCTTGACGGTGTCCACCGCGTTCAGCGCCAGGTTCCGGTATATCTCCAGACCCAGGGCTTGGTGGTCCTTGTGCTCAGGAAAGATCAGCCTTAGGTTGAACAGCACCTTGTCCCGCTCCCTGGGCAATAAATGCCAGGCCGCAGGCGCCAAAGCCTTGGCCAGCCCCAGGCAAAAGGACCGGGGCAGAACCGAAAATGTCTTCAGTAGAAACCTAACCAGCAGGTATTTGAACTGCCGGCGGATTGTTTTATTCACTTTAATAATTTACCACAATAAACCCATCTTTGCAAGACTAAAAATGCCCCCCGCCTTTGGCGGGGGGCATTTTTGCTGGTTGAGTCTTGTTTATACCGTGTTGAACTTAAATGTGTTATGAGTTTTTTGTTTTGTTGTCAAGGCTGCTATGCAAAAAATATACCAAATACGCGTTTTCATTGACTGCCCCTGTTCCCTTTTAAAGCACCCCCGCCTGCATGATGTCGTGCAGATGGATGATCCCCACCGGCCGGTTTTCCTTGTCAGCCACCAAGAGCGAGGTAACCCGGAAGTCCTCCATCATCTTGGCGGCCTTCACCGCCAGCTGGCCCTGGCCCACCGTCTTGGGGTTCTTGTTCATCACTTCGTCCACTTTAAGCGAGAAGATGTCCTGGGACTTGGTCAGCAGCCGTTTCAGGTCGCCGTCGGTCAGGATGCCTATGAT
>JAURWH010000112.1 GCA_030655055.1 bacterium | reverse complement strand
ACTTCAGCTCGTCATCAATCCCCAGCCGGTAGCCGTATTCCGCTTCGGGATTGAAATAGGTGATGGCCCCGTTCTCATCCATGGCGAAACCCAGTTTTTCCTTGGTCTTGACCAGCATGGCCAGGGCATCGGAACGGTGGGCCTTGTCTATGGAATAGACCTTGTCGAAGCTCATGGCCTGGAGGATGGAGACCGTCTCAAAGTCGTAGGGCCAGATCTTGTCGATATAGGGATTGTTCTGCAGCAGGGGCACTGCCATCGGCAGGGTCACCCAGTGGATGGTGCTATTGGGATGCTGGCGCTTGATGGCCGGCAGCAACGCCGTGGTCATCAGCACCGCGCCCAGGGCGTCCAGGTTGATGATCAGTATTTTGGTGCCCCGGGGCTCGCGCTTTTTGCAGCCCCGGCACAGCCAGCCGGGATGACACGGCTTGTAGCCGTTAAAATGTTTGCAGTCTATGGTCTGGTGCACTATTTTTTAAAGTATCCTTCTATGCATTGCATTTGGTTTGTTTACCGTAAAATGATCATTTTTTTAGTAGCGCTGTTGCCGAAGGCCTGCAGGTTATACAGGTAAACGCCGTTGGCGGTCTTGCGGCCGCTGTTGTCCAGGCCGTTCCAGGTGACGGTATTCTGGCCGGCCACGCCCCTGCCATCCAAATTTCGGATCAACTGCCCCGAGATGTTGTATATCTTAAGGCTGTAATTGCCGGACCGGGGCAGGGTAAAGGAAAGCTCGGCCAGCTTGTTCACCGGGTTGGGCCGGTTCTGGTTCAAGGCGAACTTGTGATTAAAGGATAAATCACTACCTCCAGTTACACCTTTAGGCATCCAATCAAAATAGTTAATAGTGGTCCCCTTGTAATAGAAATCGTAGACTGGACTCCAAGGAGAAAGGTAACCATCTTTGTCCGAGCGTACCCTCCAATGCCATACAATATTGGTTTCTGGCAAGCCAACTGAACCGAGGTAGTTTACATCAGGTAACAAATAAACATGGTAAGGCCAAACATCTGAACTAAAGTTGGCCGATTTACTGATCTGTAATTCATAAGTCCCGCCCAAAGCCACCTTGGGCGACCAAAAAGTTCTTAAAGTATCTCCCGGACCTTGCACTGTATCGATCACCGCATCTATCGGCCCGCCCCATCCATGCTCGGAGGAACCGCAAAGCTCGGGAGCCAAGGTTATCTCCTCCGGTCGTACTCCGCCTGCCAGAATGGTAGAGGTCGGCACGTTCCAATAGTAAATATTGGTGTAGGCCGGGTCGTGGAACAGCATGTGGATCTTGTCCCCACCGGCAAATTCGGCTGCTTCCAGGTAAATATTGCCGTCAAGCTGGCCTGCTTCGGTAGTCAGCTGCACCGGGTTCAGCCAGGTATTTCCCTTGTCGGTAGAGGCCACCCCAAAGATCTCGTAGTTGTCATTGTTCTTAGAACAATCCTGATAGATGGCATAAATGTTTCCGGCAGCATCATGGCTGATTGTGGGAAAATTGATCCCTCCCCCGTTAAGGTCGCCGGGTGTAACGCCGGCCAGATTGCCCGGGATATCGGAGATGCGTTTGCAGGTCCAGTCGCTGAAATCTCCAGCCACTGTCGGATAGTAGACAAACAATGCTTTCCCGTTCCATGTTCCGTCCTGCCAAGTGAACAAGAAATACGGCCGGCCGCCGATCCAGGCGCCGTCGTACATATACCACCAGCCGCCGTGCCAATACTGCGCCGGAGGAGTGAACATCTGCATTAGACCCCAGGTAATTCCTCCGTCGAAGGACATCTTATATACCGGGAAGAAACCGGCATAGCCACTTTCAGCAAAATACAGATCGGTGTCACATACTACGTCAAAGAAAGCGACCACGGTGTCGCCGCTGCCCGAGAACATCCAGTCTACCGGATCAACATCCCAGCCCTGTCCTGATATCTCATTGTAGTCCCACTTGTTCCAGCCGTATGGTAGGGCTACACTGTCCCAAGGAATCTCCCATGTTTCACCCAGATCATGAGAAAGCAGCATATGTATTGAATAATCGCCGACCGGAACAGCTGCTCCGTGGGCTATGGCTGATATGATCAAATTGCTTCCACCTACTGTCATAGTGGGTAGATACCAAGCCACGGAATCTTTCGCCAAGGTATCAGGTGGGAACCACAGGCCGGCTCCGATCCCGCCTTCATCCCTGTCCCATATAATGGCATTATTTGTTCTATCCTGCCACACTATGTATATCCGGTTTAAACTGTCCATGGCCAAGCCGTTGTATATCCTGGTGTTCATGTTGGCAGCTATGGTCTGTGCACCCCAGGTGGCGCCGCTGTCCAATGAATAAGCCAACAGCAGGTCGCAAAACGCCCCGTTTGCCTTGCCTAATGCCATTCCTATCTTGGCCCCGGTGGGGTCAACCACTATGCTCTTGCCGGCCATGCCGGCTGTGGCCCGCCAAGCGTCGGCGTAACCAGTAGTGCCTACCAGGGTGCCCACACCAGGCAGCTTGGCGCCGGAGACTTTGCCAACTATGGCCGACCCATCTTTTGTGACTAAGTTCGTCCTGGGATCCATTTTTTTAGCAGTGGCCGCCATGGCCAAAGCCATTACCAGGGCCAGGCACAAACACAAACTTTTTTTCATGGGTTGGACTCCTTAAAATTATTAAGGCATACCCGCAACCGCAAGAACAATTAATGCTTATTATAGACAATGGAACCCAAAAAAGCAATAAAAAACATGACGAAAAAGCGTTTCCGGATATTTCGGAAACGCTTTGATCATGGTAGTTTGATGGATCTGATTTGGTCTAAGTCTTACATCTCCTGGCGGCCCTCCAGTGCCCTGCTTAATGTCACTTCGTCCGAGAACTCCAGATCGCTGCCCACCGGCAGGCCCCTGGCGATGCGGGTGATCTTTATGCCCAGCGGTTTTATCAGCTTCATCAGATAGAGCGCGGTGGCCTCGCCCTCGGCGTTGGGGTTGGTGGCCATGATGATCTCTTTGACCTCCGTCTTCTCCAATCTCTCCATCAGCTCCCGCACCCTCAGATCGTCCGGCCCTATCCCATCCAGCGGCGACAGGTGCCCCTGCAGCACGTGGTACCGGCCCTTGAAGTCTGCGGTCTTTTCTATGGCTAAAAGATCATTGACCTCCTCCACCACGCAGAAGATGGAGTCGTCGCGGCCGGCATCCCGGCAGAGGTTGCACAGGTCCTGCTCCGAGGCGTTAAAGCACTGCTGGCAGAACCGCACCTTTTGTTTGAGCTCCAGTATGGCGTGGGCCAGGGCCTCGGCGTCGTCCGGTGAGGACTTCAACAGATAAAAGGCCAGACGCTGGGCGGTCTTGCGCCCGATGCCCGGCAGTTTCATCAGTTCGTCCACTGTGCGGTTGAGTATTTCCGATCCGTAATTCATAAGATTCCTATTTTTGCCACTAAGACACTAAGGCACCAAATCACCATTCACAATTTACGATTCACGATTTGGCTTAGTGCCTTGGTGCCTTGGTGGCAAGGCTTCGGTTTAAAACATCCCCGGCAAACTCATCCCGCCGGTCAAAACAGACATCTCTTTGGCCGCCAGCTCCCGCGACTGCTTGAGGGCCTCCTGTACGCCGCTTAGCACCAGTTCCTGCAGCATCCCGGCCTCTTCGGGCTTGACGATCTCGGCCGATATCCTGATATCCAGTATGTTCTGCTGGCCGTCGGCCGTTACCTTGACCATGCCCCCGCCCACCGAAGCCTCCACCCGTTTGTTCCCCAGCTCTTTCTGGATGCTTTCCATCTTGGACTGCATCATCTGGGCCTGCTTTAAAATATCCCCCATTCCTTTAGCCATAGAAACTCGTATCCGTTCTTATATTTTATCTTTGATTTTTTGTTTTTGATTTTACAGTACTTCGCCTTCCACCTGGTCCAAAAACCCTTTGATCTTGGCCGAGCCCAGAGCCTGGTTCCGGCGCCGGTCGGTCTCGTCCTTCAAACTGGCCCGCACCGGCTGGCCGCCGGCCGCCGGACCAGGTTCCTGGGATACCTGGCAGGACAGCTTTAGCTTTTGGCCCCACAGCCGGAAAGTTTCCTCGTCCAGCATGGTCTGGTTGGTCTTGTTCTCCAGGGAATCGGTGAAGAATTTGGAATTGGCGCCGTAGAT
>JAURWH010000111.1 GCA_030655055.1 bacterium | reverse complement strand
TGGAGTAATAATGCCAAACAAATTGAACAAGTAAATATATTGCAAGAATCGGAAAGTAATAATTGATAAAACGCTTAACGCCGTTATAGTCAATACATTCGCTAGAAAATAATAAATATATAAGGATAGGTATCACAAATATACTATTGGTCGTTTTTAGGCCTAATGATATGAAATGCCATTTGGGAATTGTGATTATAAGTAAAATACCAATTATTGTCCACATGCTAGTAATAAAGTCAAAAGGTAATTTCTTCTTTTCAACTACAGTAAAATGAAATAACTTTATTAGAGAGGTTCCTACAATGATAATATTTCCAAACTGCCGACTATATGGTGTAAAATTCAATATTACGCCTAAAAACAATAATGAATCAGTGTGCCGAATCATCAAATATGAAACTACTGGAACAATTAACAAACCAAATAGTAGACCGCTAATAATGTGCTCTTGCAAAGAATACAATATGACTATCATTGTACAAACTGAAACTATCAATATTTGAACAATACTAGCAATAAAATACCTGTCGTCAAAGATATTTCTTGTATAATATTTTTGTAATCGATTATTTTGCATTTGAATATTAGCTATTTTTAATCCTTAACGAAATAACGAGAAAAGGTTATTGATTTTATCTGTATTGCTTTTATTTGAGATAAAATACATCAACCAACTTTTCATCAAAATCATAGCTATTGCTGAAATAACGCCCATTAAGAAACCAACAATAAGGATATATGATCTCTTCGGCCAGCTCTTTTTATACGGCGGCGCAGCCCTTTCCAAAAATTGTATTTTGGGTGTATCCTTGGCTTCCATTATCTTGGCCTGCTCCAACTGCTGGACCAGCAATCCATAGACCTCCTGGTGGATCTTCACATCCCTCATCCTGCGGCCTAGTTCCATCCCAATATCCGGGGCGCTGGCAAAGGGCACAAACAGGTTCTTGTTCTTGCTTCCCTTCATCAACTCATTCAACTGCTGTTCGGCCTTGTTTATCTGGTTTTCCAAACTCATGATCTGGGGGTTTTCGGCCGTGCCGTATGATTTCATGGCCTCCATCTCTATCCTCTGACCGACTATCTTGCCCTCCAAGGCCGCTGACATCTCAATCACTGCCTTCATCTCATCATTCAACGAAACGGTACGGAAACGCTTTTGGAAGACATTCAGTGAGTCCTCCAGCTTTTTTAACAATACTTCTTCCTGGTCCAGTCTTTTCTCTATGAACTCCCGTGCCTTGCGGCCCTGGTTCATGGTTAAATTGGTGTAAACCCGGTCCAATGCTGTGCCGTAGCAGTTGGCAATCTCTGCCGCCTTGTTCTTGTCTTTATCTTCCACCGTAATAGTGATGAATCTCTCGTCTCCCACTTTTATGGCGGTGGATTTGGAAAGTTTTAAACTTACATTGTACATAGCCTTTTGGGGATCCTTGGCGAAGACCTTATCCTTCTTGTAATGCTCCACCAGACCACACTCGTCAATGACAATTCCAGCTATGGTGCCGCTTTTAAGCATATAGGCAAAAATGTCGGAGGGCGTGACCATGCCCGGCATAAAGCCTACCCCTCCGATCTCCGGGTCGCTGGTAAAGCTTCCCTTCAAGGCCAGGCTCATCAAATTGACACCCTGGTTCACCGGGGGCATCAGGATAGCCGTGGCCTTGTATTTTAGCGGGATCACCAGGCTTAAGCCAGCCGCAAAAACGGTGAATGCCAGGGTAATGTAAATGATCTTCTTGCGTTCCTTCACCAGCAGGTAAAGCAGATCATAAAAGCTGTTTATCATGATATATAGGTCTCCAAAAGTTTTAATTTTCCTCTGTGCCCGAGTTTACCCTGAGTTTATCGAAGGGTGCGTTTTGTGGCTAAAGTTACTTTGTTACTGACCAAACGATAAAGAACATGGTCAACAGCTGCCCGGTCACAGAGATGTAATCCCGCCAGCCCTTGATCTGCATCTCCCCCACTATCACCACGTCGCCCGGCTCCACCGGGGTGGATTCCTTGGCACTCAGTGACCTTCCGCCCCAGCGGTTAATCCTTATATTGCTGGTGCTGGCCCTGTCTCCGTAGCCCCCGGCCATTCCCAGGTAGTAACTTATCACCGTTCCCGGTTCAAACACAAAGGTTCCGCCCTTCTGCACCTGGCCCACCACCGTCACCGTGGTCGGAGCGGTGGGCACTGTCACCACGTCGCCTTCCTTCAGCAGAACATTCATGGCCTGATCGTTGTCTATCACCAGCTTGGTATAACTGATGCTGGCCACTTCCCCGGGCCGGGCGATGTTCTCGATCTTGATGTCCTCCTTGGTGGCCACCGGGGTAAAGCCCCCGGCCATGGTTATCACATCCATCAGCCTTTCGCCCGGCTTTACCTCGTAGCTTCCGGGCTTCCAGACCTGGCCGGCCACCCGCACTGCGTTCTGGACCACCGGAATGAATATGATGTCCCCATCCTCCACCTTGGGGTTCTCCGATTGCTGGTTGAAGGCCAGATAGCTGTAAAGGTCCAGCGTGTCAATAGCCTGGCCATGCCTGGTCAGGACGATGGTCCGCAAAGAACCCTGTTCGCTGGCGCCTCCGGCCATGGCAAAGGCGGTGGAAACCCTCTCATAGGGAGGTACCGCGTAAATTCCGGGATTCTTTACCTGCCCCAGCACCTGTACCTTGATGACCGGCTTCTCCTTGGTTTCCACCGGCATCATCTGCTGGCCAATGGCCTGGGGTACGCCGCTCAAGAGCAAAGCCAGGGCAAGTGCTGCCGCCTTCTGTAATGATCTTCCCATTGATTTCCTCCCAAAATAAAGATCCGGATGCCCGATATTTTAGGCGTCCGGATCTTTGATACCTTACTGTTGCCGTTGAAATGTGACTAAGGTATAAAAACAGGGCGCTTGTTTAGTTATAAAGCCAAGGCTAAAAAACAAAACAACCAATGGCTGTTCGGCCGAAAATCTTCTGTTTTTTAGAAACCTCAAACTTTAATGGCGCCCTAATTTAGCTCCTTGCTGGATTATTATCGTTTTTTCAGATAACTAATTTTACCTCAAATACTTTGATTTGTCAAGACATTAAACCGATGAATTACAAAGGGTAAGCCTAAAACCGATCATGGATTATTGTTTCCGCCCGATCTTCACTATTTTGGGGCTTTTTATTCCCTTGGTGGCGTTCCTGGTATCCACCACCAATTTGGAATTCTTCACTATCATCTTCAGATCATATTCGGAATGGTTGGTGGTGATCAGGACGCAATCCACCGACCTTAACAGTTTCTGGGTCAATGGAACCGAAGTTAAAGAGATCCCGTGCTCCGAAAATTTTGGCACCCAGGGATCATTGTATATCAGCGACTTTACCTTGGGCCGCAAAAGCTCTATCACTTTGATGGCCGGGCTGCTGCGGGTGTCGTCAATGTCCTTTTTAAAGGCCACGCCCAGCACCAGCACCTTGGACCGGGAGGCCGCCAGTCCTATGTCGGAAAGGGCGCTGATCACCTTGTCCACCACGTGGTAGGGCATGTTTTCGTTGGTCTCGGCCGCCAGCTCTATGAAATCGGTATGAAAGTCGTATTCCTTGGCCTTCCAGGCCAGGTAATAGGGATCGATGGGAATGCAGTGGCCGCCCAGGCCGGGGCCGGGGTAGAACGGCATGTAGCCGTAGGGTTTGGTGGCCGCGGCGTCCACCACCTCCCAGATGTCCACCCCCTCCATCCTCTCGCACAGGCAGGCCAGCTCGTTCACCAGGGCTATGTTGACGCTGCGGAAGATGTTCTCCAGCAGCTTGGTCATCTCGGCGGCCGAGGGCGAGGAGACCATCACCACCTGGTCGATGATCTGCCGGTAAAGCAGGCCGGCCAGCTCCCCGCATCTGGGGGTCAGCCCCCCCACCACGGTGGGGGTGTTGGCGATGCCGAATTTCTTGTTGCCGGGATCTATCCGCTCCGGAGAAAAGGCCAGGTAAAAATCCTTCCCGGCCTTCAAACAGGTCTTCTCCAAGATAGGCTTGACCACTTTGGTGGTGGTCTCGGGGTAGGTGGTGCTGATCAGCACCACCAGCATCTCCCTGTGCAGGTATTGGGCAATATCCTTAGTTGCTGAAATTATATAACTGATGTCTGGGTCCTTGGTGGCGGTAAAGGGGGTGGGGACGCAGATCAACACCGCATCGCAACGTTTAAGCGCCTGGTAATCCCCGGTGGCCTTGAGCTTTTTCGTGCTGACCAGTTTTTTCAGCACCTGGTCGTCCACGTCGGCGATGTAATTCTTGCCGGAGTTGATGGAGGATACCTTCTTCTGGTCAACGTCAATACCGACCACGTTAAAGCCTACCCGGCCGAACTCAACAGCCAACGGCAGGCCCACATATCCCAGGCCGATCACGCCCACTGTGGCCTTATGCCCTTCGATCTTGGTCTTCAGGTCCATTACCTTAAAGCCTTTCGTAAAGATTTCCCTTTTCAATGACGCCCTAACTGGTTCGGTAACCCTTGATCCGGCAGCCCTATCACTTGGCATCAGCCAGCCGCTGACCATACCATTTACGGTAATATTCTTTGTACTCGCCGCTCTTCAGCTTCCGCCACCACCATTCATTGTCCCGGTACCAATCGACCGTCAGCTTGAGCGCCTGTTCAAAATTGTGGCCCGGCTTCCAGCCCAGGGACTTCAGTTTGGATGAGTCAATGCAATAGCGCCGGTCGTGCCCCGGCCGGTCGGCTACGTATTTTATCAGGCTGGTCGGCTTGCCCAGCAATTCCAGCATCCGGGTCGCCATGACAATGTTGGGGGTTTCGCTGTCCGGCCCGCAGTTGTATGCTTGGCCCACCTCGCCTTTCAGCAGCACCGTCTCGATCCCCTCCACATGGTCCATCACATACTGGTACTGGCGCACCTGTTTGCCATCGCCGTACATCGGAAGGGGCTGATCGTCTATGGCGTTGGTGCAGAAAAGCGGCACCGCGTTCTCCGGGTACTGGCGCGGCCCGATGTTGTTGGCCCCGCGGGTGATCGTTACCGGGGTGCCGTAGGTCGTGAAGTAGGCAAATACCAGCAGTTCGGCGCCGGCCTTGCTGGCGGCATACGGGCTGCGCGCTTCAAAGGGATCTTTTTCCTTTGAGGCCCCGGTCATCACCTGGCCGTAGACCTCGTCGGTTGAAACGTGGTGAAACCGCTCCAGCTTGTATTTGTTGACCGCCTCCAGCAGCACATAGGTGCCGTAAACATCGGTCTTGATGAAGGCATCGGGGTCCATTATGGACCGGTCGACGTGGGTCTCGGCCGCGAAATTTGCAATTACGTCGATCTTGTGTTTTTCAATCGTTTCGCCCACCGCCTGAGCATCGCAGATGTCAGCTTTGACAAAGGCATAGCGGGAATTTTTCTCGGCCTGCTTGAGGTTGTCCATATTGCCGCGATAGTTCAACTTGTCGTATACCACGATGCGGCATTCCGGATACTTGGCCAGCATATGATCCACAAAATGGCTGCCGATGAAACCGGCCCCGCCGGTGACCATAATTGTTTTATTCATTTTATTTCAATTTGCTGTTTATTTGCCCTGAGCCGCCGGGTTGAGCTGTTAGGCTGAGTTTATCGAAGCCCTGTCGAAGTCCTGTCGAAGGGTCGTTTTCCGTTCCAAACATCAGTTCCCTGTCATCCATTCCCAATGCTCTGTTCCCTTGTCCCATTAGATCAGCCGTCCTTGCGCTCCCACTGGTAGGGAATGTCACTGCTGTGGGGATCCAGCCGGTACTCGTCGGGCTGGCTGTAGTTGTAGGGTTCGGTGGGGCAGTTGATGACAAAGGCCTCGTTTTCCGAGATGCACTTCCAGCCGTGATAGACGCCTTTGGGGACCTGCACCAGCAGGGGATTGTGCTCGCCCAGGAAAAATTCGCTGACCTCGCCTTTGGTGGCCGAGCTCTCCCGGCCGTCATACAGCACCAGCTTCAGCATCCCTTTGACGCAGACGATGTTGTCGGCCTGAAGCTTGTGATAATGCCAGCCCTTGACCACTCCTGGATAGGTGGTGCTTAAGTAGACCTGGCCGAATTTGGTGAAGAGATCATCATCGCAACGGAGCATCTCCATCAGGCGTCCCCGCTCGTCGGGGATGACCTTGAGTTTCTTGACTTTTACTCCCTCTATCATCTAGCACCTCATATTTTTAAGTTTAGTCTCGCTTCCGCCAGTAATCCAACAGGCTCTCCAGGGTATCTTTAAGCAGGAACGAAGGTCTCCACCCGGTTTCGGCCTTTAGCTTGGAATGATCGCCCCACAGCAGAGGAACATCAGCCGGCCTCAGCAATGATGGGTCGGTCTCGGTCTTTATGGATACCGTGCTCATCTTCAGCATAAGCTTCAGGGCCTCCTCCATGGAGACCGCCTGGCCGGAGCTGACGTTGTAAATCTCTCCCGGGCGCCCCTTTTTGGCCAGCAGCCGGTAGGCCTGGACCACATCACGGACATCGGAGATGTCGCGCCGGGCCGAAAGGTTGCCGACCGTGATCACCGGCTCCCGCCTGCCTTTTTCGATCCCGGCTATCTGCCGGGCAAAGGAAGGCAGGGCAAAAGTTTCCGGCTGGCCGGGCCCGGTGTGGGGAAACGGCCGGACCACAACCGTTTCCAGTCCATAGGTCCGGAAATATTGCAGACAGGTTATCTCCTGAAACACCTTGCTGGAAGCATAGGGGCTGATGGGATTATAGGGCTCCGTTTCGGAGAGCGGCTTATCACCGGCCGTCGGACCGTACACCTCACAGGAACTGATCAGCACCAGGCGGCATTTTTCCCTTAAACCCCTTACAACCTCCAGCAGGTTCACCGTGCCGATCAGGTTCACTTCAAATGTAAGCTGGGGATTTTTAAAGGAAAGGGCCGGCGAACTCTGGGCGGCCAGGTGAAAAATGGCCTGGGGACGGAAGTCTTTTAAAGCTTTGTCTATCTGTTCTGGCCGGCGGAGATCAACCTGATATAGCTTGTATTTCTCGGTCAGGTCGGAAGCGGCCTGGGCATCGATATAACTCCCCCCCACCTGGTGTCCGTTATCTAAAAGATTTTGGGCCAGGTAGTGGCCGACGAATCCCTCTATGCCGGTGATGAAGAACTTCACTTGCCCAGTTTTTTGTAATATTCCAGGTCGTGGTCCACCATCATCTTCACCAATTGTTCAAAGGATACCTCCAGCTTCCAGTCCAGTTTCTTCTGGGCCTTGGCCGGGTCGCCCAGCAGCAGGTCCACCTCGGCCGGCCGGACGAACTTGGGATCTATCTTGACGTATTTCTTGTAATCCAGCCCCAGGTGGTCGAAGGCGATCTGGCAGAAATCCTTCACCGAATGGGTGCGGCCGGTGGCTATCACGTAATCATCCGGCTGGGTCTGCTGCAGCATCAGCCACATGGCCCTTACATAGTCCCCGGCAAATCCCCAGTCGCGCTTGGCGTCCAGGTTGCCCAGCCGCAACTCATCGGCCAGCCCCAGCTTGATCCGGGCCGCGTGGTCGGTGATCTTCTTGGTGACGAACTCCTTGCCCCGGCGCGGCGACTCGTGGTTGAACAGGATGCCGGAGCAGGCGAAGATGTCGTAGGATTCCCGGTAGTTGATGGTGATCCAGTGCCCGTAGACCTTGGCCACCCCGTAGGGGCTGCGGGGATGGAACGGCGTCAGCTCGGTCTGGGGGGTCTCCCGCACCTTGCCGAACATCTCGGAGCTGGAAGCCTGATAGAACTTGATCTTGGGGTTGACCAGCCGGACCGCCTCCAGCATCCTGGTGACCCCCAGGGCGGTGAATTCCCCGGTCAGCACCGGCTGGTCCCAGGAAGTGGGGACGAAGCTTTGGGCGGCCAGGTTGTAGATCTCGTCGGGCTGGGACTCTTTGATGGCGGTGATCAGCGACAACTGGTCCAGCAGGTCGGCCTGGTGGAAAATGATCTTGTCTTTGATGTGCTCTATCCGGTCAAAGCTTTCGGTGGAGGCCCGCCGCACCATTCCGTGGACCTGGTAGCCCTTGGCTAAAAGAAAATCGGCCAGGTACGATCCGTCCTGCCCGGTGATGCCGGTGATCAATGCTTTCATATATTTTTCCCTATAAAGTTTGTTTATTCTGAACAGCCAGACGTATATGGAAGGGCCGGGAAATGTTTTCAACAAACTCCACAACAGTCAACCTATCTCTTGGAGGTCATACATAAATTATTCTGAGGGACCATTTCTAAGGCCATTTACGGCTGGTTTACTTGAAAAACATATCTTTTAATCTTCGGCGTCCTGTTGTGGACTTATAGAATTTTTCTTTTCCCATAGCTTCCTTAAGCGTATCAAACGACTCAATATGAACTATTTTATATGGCCGATACGGTCGCGACGCTTTAACTCTGCCTGCGTTATGCAATGCTAAACGTTTTCTAACATCGTCGGTAACGCCAGTATAAGTCCTTGTTCCATCTTCATTCAGCAGGACATATACATAATACATTATATTACCTAACTGGCGGATCCGCCTCGCCACTCCAAAATTGTAGTCCCAATTTTGGAGTGGCAGGCGAGATCTCGCCATTTTTCGCAAAGCGAAAAATGGCGGAGAGACTGGGATTTGAACCCAGGATACCTTGCGGTATACACGCTTTCCAGACGTGCTCCTTCGACCACTCGGACATCTCTCCGTTTTTTCTAAAATGACCTGTAAAAGCCGGAACCTTGGTATGCAAAGGGAAAGGCAAAAAAGAGTTATTGGGAATCTTAGCGACTTTGGCGTCACTTCGACTAAGCTCAGTGCATCGCTTGGCGGATTAAAAAAACAATTCGCGTTTAAAAATCTGTCTTGCCGGTAAAGTTGAACTTGTCTATTTTCAAGGCTGGAACCAGTGTCCCCGCAGCAAAGCGGTGCCCGTAGCCTCCGCCTTCGGTGACCAGAGTGGTCTGGCGGGAAACGGCCGAAACATTGGATAGGGCCTTCAGCACGCTTTCGGTGAAACGCAGGTTCTTCACCGGTTTGGTGATCTTTCCGTTCTCTATCAGAAAGGTTCCGTCCCTGGTCATTCCGGTTATGGAGACCTGCATGGGATCTATCAGGTTGCAGTAATGGAAGCGGGTGATGTACACCCCCCGTTCGGTGGAGGCGATCATCTTTTCCAGGGAGGAGTCCCCGCCCTTCATTTCCAGATTGCCTGCCATCGGATAGTATGCCGGGGCCGGCAGGGCATGCCCGGTGTTCTTCTGCTTGGCCTTGTGGGCGGTGAATGAGTCATAGACCACATTACGGGCCACGCCTTTTTCGATCAGGGTCACCTTTTGCTTGGGCACGCCTTCAAAATCGAAGGGAAAGGCAAAGCCGTGGTTATTGCGGGGATCATCGACTATGGTGACCTTTGGGCTGACGATCTTTTTCCCCATGTTCAGACCCATGAAACTGCGCCCCTCCTGGACCGCCATGGCCGAGAAGCCGGTGTAATTGAGAAATTCCAGCAGGGTGATCGCAGCCATGTCCTCCATCACCACCGGATAGACCCCTGGTTTGAGCTCCGTCGGATGCTGGCTCTCCACCGCCTTTTTGACCGCGCTCTCGGCGATCTGTTTGATGTTGATCTTGGCCACGTCCCGGGAGGCCCCCTGGCCGTACCCGGAGCCGGTTTCGGTCATCACCACGGTATTGATGTTGGCGTCGCTGGCACAGTTGTACTGCATTATCCCCAGCGAATTGGCGACGCCCAGCTCCGCCACCCCGGTGGAAAAGGCCCCGTAGGCCTTGGCCCCGAATTTGTTGGCCCGGTCGCAGATCACCTTTACCGCCAAGGCCCTCTCCCGGGCCGTGTATTTTTCGGTGCGGGGAACCAGCAGGTTCCAGTTCCCGGTCTTCGCCTTTACCGGGGACGGCAGGGAGACAAAATCGGGATTCTCCTTCTGGATGGAGGCTATCTGGCAGGCCTGGCTGACGGTCCGTTTGATGGCCTCGGGGGTCAGGATGTTGGTGGAGGCCACCCCTATCTTTTTGCCGATCACCGCCCGGATGGAAAGCAGGACATTGCTCTCGGACACGTTCTGGTGGATATATGAGTTGGCGAAACGGGTCAGGCGGGAGTCCTCCGCCATGATCACCGCCTCCAGCTGATCGGCCCGGGAAGCGGACAAGGCCAGCCTTAAGTATCCCTTGATTTTACCTTCGCCGTACATTTTGGTTTCTCCGCAAAATAGATTTTAATTATAGCAGTATTTAAATGGCGCGTCAAGATGTTTTGCAACTAAAAGCCCCAAATAAATGACCGGACGGCAAGTTTACAATATTACCATTTGTATCTGACGGTGTAGCTTAGGACGGTTTCCCCGTCTTTGGCCACCGGGACTTTGAATTCCACGGTCTGGGCGTCCCTTTTTTTGAATTCGTGGGTCTTGGACCTGATATCCCAGTCCCCGGAAAGGTGCTCCACCACGATGATCTCGACCCCTTCATTCTTGTGGTTGCGCAGTTTGACCTCCACCGACTGCTCCTGGGTCCTTTCGTTGATCCGCTTGTATTCCCTGGGAGTACGCTCTCCCACTATGTCAAAGGCGCTGCCCAAAGTGATCCGCACCTTCTCGTCCTTGGGGGTGTGCTCGATCCGGTCCTCGCCCACGAACTGCTGGCTTTGGCCGTCGTCCTTTTTATAGACCCTTATCTTTCCGGCCGGCAGGGGCATCCCCAGCCCGGATCCTTTTTCGTTCTTGAACTCCAGCTGGACCGCTACCTTTTTGCCGCTGCCGGCCCCGTCATAGGTGAAAAGTTTTTTGCAGTCGGCCCTGGTGTTGGGGAAAAGGGATATCTGCTTGACCTCGTTATTGGCCACGGTGGCTTTGCGCTGCAGGGTGTAAAGATGATATTCGAAAAAACTCTCTTCTTCAAACTGCGGAGAGGCCGACTGGAGATCGGCCTTGGCCGAGGGATAGCGCCGTTGCGGCCCTTGGGCCCGGTTGACGTCCCCCGCCACCAGCTTAAGCCTGGCCTGCTGAAAAGACGCTCCGGAGTTGTTCTCCAGCGAGACCCAGGCTCCCAGGTCCAGCGTCTTCTCATCCTCCGCCAGCAGCGCCACATATTCGGCGTGCCAGGAGATCCCGGCGGTCAGGTATGAAATCCGGCACTTTTGGGAGGCCGGGCCCTGGTTGTCCACCAGCCACATCAGGGTGGGCCTGGTGATCAGGCCCTGGGGCAGGTTGGGGAACTCAAAGTTCTGGAGGTTATCGGTCAGCCTCAGGGTGATGATGTTGCCGCCGGTGTTCAATACGATGCCGGCCCCGTCGTAGGCCAAAAGTTTTCCTTCATAGACCTTGCCCCCGGCTCCATAGGCCTTGATATTCTGGTCTATGTAACGCTCCAGCAGCTTGGCGGCCCCCACCAGGTCATACTGGTAATTCTGCTCCAGTACCGCCACCTTGTCGGGATCGGACAAAGACTGGAAAAAGACCGAGGTCGCGTCGATCTGGGATGGGACATCTGTGATCTTGATCTCAGAAGTCCCTTTTTTCAGGCTCAGCTGCCGGACCTCGCTTACCAACCCAAGATTGTTGTTGTATACGGTCAGGCTTATCTCCCTGTCATCCTGGCCCGCAGCGGCCGATGAAGCCAGCACAAATATTGGCAGAATGATCCTCAGGATATTCTTCATGGCGTTAACCTCCCGTGGTTTATTGGCGTTTCTGTGGCTGTTCAAGTATATTTCAAATTGGCCTTGCAGTCAAGCAAATAAAGACTTCTTCAGCCGGCCACTTAAGCTTGATTTTCTTGACTTATCTCCGGAAAACTGCTAAAATTAGCACTTATATTTAGGCGGCCCCTCGCCAGCCAGGCAAGGAGCTCGCCTCGGGACAAGGAAGTACAAATATAAAAGCAAGGCGGCTTAGCCAAGTGGTAAGGCGACGGTCTGCAAAACCGTTATTCAGCGGTTCGAACCCGCTAGCCGCCTCCAGTTAAACACATAGGTATCCTACCCGCCTGAGGCGGCCATAAGAAATTCTAACTCGCTTTGCTCCTAAGATTTTCTAATGCCGGGGTGGCGGAACTGGCAGACGCAAGGGACTTAAAATCCCTCGATCTACAGATCGTGTCGGTTCGACTCCGACCCTCGGCACCAGCCATCAAGTTCAGCCCCTTCCCGATAAACCGGGAAGGGGCTGTTTGTTTAATTGTTGTTAAGTTGGGCCATTTCCCCCATAAAAAATCCCTCCCCAAATAGGGAGGGATTCGCTTGATCTTTATGGAGCGGGCGAAGGGATTTAAACCCTCGACGTCCACCTTGGCAAGGTGGCACTCTATCACTGAGCTACGCCCGCATTGTTGGTAATTATACTCAAAGAAACAAAATATGTCAAGATTATAAAACGATTATTTTAACGGACCAGACGGTACTGCAGCCGCACCCCGCTGTTGTCCAGGTTCGTGATCTCATCCACCCCTTTCACCAGCAGGTCGAACAGGGTGGGCTTTTTTTTGCGCTCCCGGAAGATCTTCGGTTTTTCTTTTAATCCGGCCATCCCGGCCGCCAGGGTAATGGCATCCTCCAGCGTTCCCATCTTGTCCACCAGCCGCAGGGCCAGGGCCTGGCGCCCGCTGAACACCCGGCCGTCGGCGAAGGATCTGACCGAGTCGGGGGAAAGCTGCCGGCCCTCGGCCACGGCCTCTATGAACTGGCCGTGAACGTCGTCAATCATGCTTTGGAGCAGTGCCCTTTCCTCCGGCGTCATCTGGCGGAATGGGGAGCCCAGATCCTTGTTCTGGCCGGCCTTCAGCACTTCGAATTTCAGCCCCACTTTTTTGATCAGTTCCTCGGCCACCATGAATTCCATGATCACCCCGATGGAACCGGTCAGGGTGCCGGGATTGGCCACTATCGAATCGCAGGCGCAGGCTATGTAATATCCGCCCGAGGCCGCCACCTCGCCCATGGAGCAGACCACCGGTTTGACGGACCTGGCGTTCTTGACGGCCTGGTAGATCTCCTGGGAAGCCGCCACCCCGCCCCCCGGGCTCTGGACCCTCAGCACTATGGCCTTGATGGCGCTGTTGTCCCGGTATTTTTTTATGAGGTTGACCGTCTCATCCGGGGAAACTATGGCCCCGTTCACTTCCACGATCCCCACGTATTTCCCGTAGCTGACCTCCATCCCGCCGCTCTGGGAGAATGATGACCAGACGATGGCCGCCATGGTCAGCCCGAACAGCAGCACTCCTGCCGCGATCAGGACTATGAAGAATATTTTTTTACCCGAGGCCATGATCCCTCCTTAATTTTCCGGGGTTTTATTTGGGAGACATTTTACCGATCTCAGCCAGCAGTCTTTCGATCATCATATTTTCGGCAACCGTTTCCACTACCTTCCCCTTTTTGAACAGCAGCCCCTTCCCGTTGCTGCCGCCAGCGATCCCTAGATCGGCCTGGCGGGCCTCGCCCGGCCCGTTGACGGCGCATCCCATCACTGCGATCTTCAACGGGGTTATGATGTTCTTGATCTTTCTCTCCACCTGGCCGGCGATCCTGGCCACATCTATCCTGGCCCGGCCGCAGGTGGGACAGGCCAGCACCACCGGCCCAAAACTTCCCAGGTCCAGGGACTGCAGGATTATCCGGGCCGCCTCCACTTCCTTCACCGGATCGCCGGAAAGCGAGACCCGGATGGTATCCCCGATGCCCTGTGACAGGAGCGATCCTATCCCCACCGCCGAGCGGATGGCCCCGGCATAGGCCGTGCCGGCCTCAGTGATCCCCAGATGCAGGGGATATTTGGATCTTCGGGACATTATACGATAAGCCTCGATGGTCATTGGCACTTCCGAGCCCTTGAGCGAGATCACAATATCGGTAAAGTCCAGGTCTTCCAGTATCAAAATATGCCTCAAAGCGCTTTCCACCAGCCCGGCGGCGGTGGGCCGGCCGTGCCTGGCCAGGATGTCCTTTTCCAGCGACCCGGCATTGACCCCGATCCTGATGGGAACGCCCCTCCGGGCGGCGGCCCTGACCACCTGTTTGATCTTGTCCCGGGAGCCGATGTTGCCGGGATTTATCCGCAGCTTGTCGACCCCGGCCTCCAGGGCCAGCAATGCCAGGCGGTGGTCAAAATGAATGTCGGCCACCAGCGGCAGTTTGGTCCCCTGCCGGATCTGTTTTAAGGCCCGGGCTGCTTCCTGATCGGGCACGGCCAGGCGGATGATCTGACAGCCTGCCTTCTCCAGCCGTTTGATCTGGGCCAGGGTGGATTTATGGTCGGCGGTTCCGGTTGTGGTCATGGACTGGATGGCGACCTGATTGGTCCCACCGATCGAGATCCCGCCGATCTTGACCGTTTTGGTCCTGGCCCTGGGCCAGTGCCGGTTTATGGGATTTTTGCTCATGGATGAATTATATCCGTTGAACGGCTCGTTTTCAACCTAAATATTTTGATGCAGTAGCATTTCTTTTAAAAAAAGATGGCAGCCTGAACAAGCTGCCATCTTTGAGGAACAAAATAATGGTTTATTTCTTTTCCAGGGCTTTGGCTTTCTTGGCGGCATCTTCGGCCTCGGCCTTGCGTCCCATTTTAACATATACCTGGGAAAGACTTCCCCAGTACTCGACCGACTCTGGCTTTAGGGTTACCAGGGTTTTGTATGCATCCAGCGCTTTCTGATAATCCTTCACCTTTTCGGACAAGTATCCCACAAACACCCAAGCCTCCAGGTCCTTGTTGTCGATCTTCACCACTTTGTCAAAATTTTCGGCGGCCTTCGTGTAATCCTTGGCACTATAATAAGCTTGCCCCAGGTTATACCAGGCATTCTTGTTGTTGGGGTCTATCACCGATGAAGCGGTAAAAGCCTGAACGGCTTCCTGGTATTTTCCTATTTGCAGGTAAGCATTACCCAATAAATAGACACTTAAAAAATCATCTTTCTTTAATGCCACGGCTTGATTAAACGCTTCTGCAGCTTCCGCGTACATTTTTTTCTGGAGATATATTTTCCCCAGTTCCAGGTATCCCTCAAAATCATCCTTCTTCAGGCCGTTATATTTTTGATAATATTTTATGGCCTCATCCAAATTCCCCGTCTGAGAAATATTCCTGGCTATTGTTAAATTAAGCTTGACATTGTTGGGATCCATTTTGAGGGCCTTTTCAAACATCTTCTTTGCCTCTTCGGGCTTGCCGCTAAGGCTGTGGTATGAGCCATAAAGAGCGTAATTATCCGCCTTATCCGGGGCAAAGTCAACGGCCTGATTCAGGTACTTCAGGACATTGTCGGAATAGGCCTTGACTGACTCCGGAGCCACTGTCGCCATCTGCTTTAGGTTTTTCTGGGCACTGTTAATGAGCAATGCCCATTCGTAATCCCGGGCTTTAATTAGTGAGTCTTTCTTGTCCGGCCAGTTCTTGATGGCCATTTCATAGGCCGGGCCGGCTTCTTTGAACTGACGGGTGGTGACATAACATTGAGCCAGTAAAGCATAATACTGTCCGTTGCCCGGGGTTTGGGCGAGGCCGTCATGAAGCACCCTGATGGCGCCTTCATAATCATTCTGCTGGATGTGAACCAGGGCCCCACTGATCACGGCGTCGCAGCCCATCAGCATGAAACTCATACCCGCTATCGCCACTATCAAGGCGGCCAGGGAAAACCACTGTTTCCTCATTGTCGGATTCCTTTAAATTTATGGAATAATTGGTTGATTTTCATTGATGTGAAGATTAATTTTAACTCCAAATAACCCCAATGTCAAGCAAAAGATTGGCCCCTTAATGTTTTAAGGACCCGGGCCAGGTCAGCCGGCGTATCCACCGCCTGCGGGCGGTAACCGGTTTTTATGATTTTGATCTTTACCCCGTATTCTAACGCCCGTAATTGTTCCAGTTTCTCGGCTTTTTCCATAGCAGACTGTGGCCAGGATATCATTTTGAAAAGGATTTCACGGCGGTAGGCGTAAATGCCGATATGTTTCAGGTAGGTTGAGATCCGGAAGGCGCTTCCCCTGCTTCCGGGGATGACAGACCGGGAAAAGTACATGGCATTCCCCCGTTCATCCGCCACCACCTTTGTGGTATTGGCGCTTAGCAGGTCATTTTGATCATTAAAACTTCCAGCCAGCGTGGCCATTTCAATGTTTTTGTCGCCCGACATGGCTTTGACTAAAAGGTCAATGGCTTTGGGATCTATCAGTGGTTCATCGCCCTGAATGTTGATGATCGTTCCGAATTTTGAGTTTCGGGTTTCGATTTTAGTCAAGGCCTCGGCTATCCGGTCGGTGCCCGAGCGGTGCTTTTTCAAGGTCATCACCGCCAGCCCGCCGAAACCCAAAACGCAGTCGCGGATCCTTTTGTCATCGGTGGCCACCAGTATCTGATCCAGGTGCTTCGCCTTAAGACAGCGCTGGTATACATGCCAGATCATGGGCCGTCCCCGGATATCCGCCAGCGGTTTGCCGGGGAACCTGGTGGAGCCGAATCTGGCCGGAA
>JAURWH010000110.1 GCA_030655055.1 bacterium | reverse complement strand
GGCCCTGGGAGGCCTGGGCCAGCCTGGGCTGGCAATACTCTGACTGCAGCGTCGACACCGCCGGGCTGGGTCTTTCCTCCCCTATCGGTTTTCTGCCCAGGGCCGAGCTGTCGCTTTCGGGGCTGTTGGGCCGGGGAAACTTTAACGGGAATCTGTCCTACGATCCGTCTTACGACCGGGACCCGCACGGCCAGCTGCAGTTTTACCACCCGCGGTGGGAGCTGAACCTGGGAGAATTCTACCCCCGGCTTTCGGAACTGGCTTTTTCCGGGCTTTCTCCGCTGGGCGGAGCCGGGTCATTCAAGAATGGCCGCCTTAAGGTTGACCTGCTGGCCTGCCGCTCCCAGCCGGCCGACACCGGTTACCAGACCTTTGCCCAGTACATTTACGGCGGCCAGGGCTGGCTGGAACTGCGGGACAGCCTGGTCTTTGCGGCCGGATATTATTCCGGGTCCGATGATCCTTCCTCCCTGCCGGATTCGGTCAGATATAAGACCAGTTCCTACATCTACACCGACTCCCTGCTGGGTATTTCCGATACCGTAATATCCGTGGATACCCTGCACCCCGGCCAGAACCGGCTGATGATAATGTCTCTGTCCTATCCCTTCAAGACCCTGCTGTTGTCAGGGGAGTATATCGGCACCCGGCTGGTCCCCGACACCGGGGAAACAGTTAACGGCCAGGGCTACTCGGCCGGGATAAAACTCCGGCGGGAAAGGCACCTTTGGGAAGCCCGGTACATTTCACTGGGCCAGTATTTCTACAGTTTTGGCAACCCTTACGCCGAGGCGGCCAAGAATGAACTGGCGCTGGACCAGGAATCCGATTGGAACAAAAGATTAAGCACCAGGGCCTACGCCTCGGCCTATAAGATATTCACCGATTCCGCCGCCGGCAACAGCTACAAGGCCGGGGCCTCGCTGCGGGTGGCCGGCCTTAGCCCGGACCGGTGGTTCTCCGGTTTTTCCCTGAATTTTGACGGCAACCTCCGGCCCTACACCGGCTACATCTACCGGAGCCGCAGTCTGGGAACCAGTTTTAGTTTAAAATGGAAACGGCTCCGGGCCACGCCCCTCTATTCATATTCCGCCAGCCAAAGCGACCGGCTGACCCGGTCCCATTCAGCCAATCTGGACATTAACTTTTCTTCCGGAAGAGCCTGGCAGATCAATTCCGGATACCAGTATTATCAGCTCCGGGATGATCTGAACACCGTCGACCAATTCAAGCACACGGGGTATATCAAGGGCACCGCCAGCCTGGGAACCAGGTTTTCCCTGGAACTGGGGGCCAAGCAGATAAACAAAACCGACCGTCTGGACCCGTCAAAATCGTATCACCAGCGCCTGGCCTGGGTTGATTTTGGCTATCGGTTTTAAGCCTCCCGGGAGCCCCAAACCACCATTTGGAACCAGATGAAATAGGCCGCCAAGTCCAGTAATATAAATGTGTTATGGCTTGATTGGGCACCGCATTCAAATAATGCCCTTCTCCGGGAACTAGACGGGGTTAAAACGGCTCTAACTTAATACCAATATGACGGAAAACAGCAATATAGCATTTGACCAGATAGTCCAGAAATACGATAAGCGGCTTTTTAATTTGCTCTTTCGTTTGACGGGCGATTATGACCTGGCCCAGGACCTGGCCCAGGAGGTTTTCCTGATCGCTTACAAGGAGTACTCCAAGTTCCGGGGTGAATCCGATTTCTTTACCTGGCTTTACCGGATAGCGGTCAACCATCACCGCCGGCATTTAAGGAAACAAAAGGTGATGTCCTTCTTTGGCCTGGGCGAAAGAACCCCGGAGGAAGAGGTGTCCGACCCCGGGGCCCTGGAGCAGATGGAAAAGATCGAAAAATTATCCCAGGATAAGATGATCCGGCAGGCGGTGTCCGAACTGCCGGTGGAATTCAAGGAGACCGTAGTGCTGTATTACTTTGAGGATCAGGCCTGCGACGATATCGCCAAAATTTTGAACTGCTCTCCGGGCACCGTAAAATCACGCTTGTGGCGGGGCCGCCAGATCCTGGCTCAAAAGCTTAACGGCTTGAAGGCCGCCAATAATCAGGGAGGAAGAAATGAACTGTCAGCAAATTGAAATATTTTTCCGGGACAATCCCGGCGCCGCTTTGCCGCCCCAGGCCCAAAGCCATGTCCGGGAATGCCCGGACTGCCGGGCTCTGGCATCGGGACAAAGCGAACTGGAATCGCTGCTGCGGAACCAGCCCAGCGTTGAACTTCCCCCCTATTTCCAGGCCAGGCTTTGGGCCAGGATAAACCGGGCCGAAGTCAGACCGAAGCTTTTCGAGTTGCGGCCGGCCCGGCTTTCCCTGGCCGCCTCGGCCCTGATGATCGCCGCCGTGCTGACCCTGTTTTTACGGGCGCCGGTGCCGGAAAATATTTTTGCCCCCCAGGCTGTGATCCAACAGCCTTCGCCAGCCGCTGGCCCGGACAATGTTCCCGTCAGACCCGAAATTAACCTCGCCGCCGTTGAGCAGAAAATCATCGAGGCCAGCCGGATCTATCCGGTCTGGCCCGGAGAGCAGGATGTGGCCGAAAGCCGGGATCTGAACATCGTGGCCTCCTTTTATCCGGCCGTTCAAACCCGCGACCGCATAAAGGTAAGCATTGACGACCGGCCCCTGGCTTCCGCCCAATACCAGATGAAGGAAGACTATCTGACCATCTCCCCAAATGCCCTGGCGCCCGGCCAGCACGTGGTGCTGGTATCCCTGACCGGCCGGGACGGCCGGGAGACCAACAAAAGCTGGAGCTTTTATCTGCTGGAGGAACGCTCATGAAAAAACTGATCCTGGTCATTTTACTTTTGGCTTCGGCTGCAGGGATGGCCCTGGCCCAGCAGCTGGAAGTGTCCCCCAATCCGGCCGGGGTGATGCCCAACGGAAAGGTCCAGTTCTCGGTGCCGGGCCAGGAGCAGGCCGCTGTCCGCTGGCAGGTGCTTCCCCCGTCTTTGGGATCCATTGATGCCAGCGGACGATTTACCGCCGGAAGATCGGCCGGACAGGGAATAGTGCGGGCCTCGGTGCAGCAGGGCGATAAAATGATTTTGGGCCATGCCCTGATCAGGGTCGCAGGCGGCAAGACGGCGGGATTGACCGTCAAAGTAATCCCCGGCTCGGCCCGGATGGAACCGGGGTCGGCCATAAAACTTTCGGCCGAAGTCCGCTATTTGAACGGCGAGCCGGCATCAGAGGCGGCCATCTCCTGGCAGGTGGTGCCGGCCGGCCTGGGAACCATTGATGAAAACGGTAATTTTACCGCCTTAACCCCGGGAACCGGCCGGATAGTGGCCCTGGCCAAGTCTGAGAAGTTCAAAGGCCTCGGACAGGCCAAAATAACCGTGGGACCAAAACTAAAGCCCCAAAAACTGATGGTGGAGATGACCCCGGCCAAGGCAGATCTTAAGCCCGGCGAAAATGCAGTATTTTCGGTCTCCGTCAGAGATCGTGATGGAAACCCGGTTGCGGCCGAGCTGGAATATCAGGTGGCGCCTCTGGCGCTGGGCACCATAGACGGTTCCGGAAATTTCACTGCCGGCAAAAACCCTGGAGTGGGAACGGTCAAGGTGCAGGCCAAAAATGAAACCGGCTCGGGAACCGCCAAATCCCTGGTGGTGGTGTCCGAAAAGACCCGGCGTTATACCATTAAGGTAAAACCGAGGCAATCGGCGCTGGAACCGGGACAGTCCCTGGAGTTCACCGCCGAGGCTTTTGACAACAGCGGCAACCCGGTCACTCCTCCCTACTGGGTCTGGAAGGTGATCCCGGAAAAACTGGGAGAGGTTTCTCCCCAGGGCATATTCACCGCCGGACAAAAGGACGGCCAGGGAAAAGTGGTGGCCTCGCTTCCACCCCAGTTCGGCCAGGGCCAGGCAGCAGCCTCAGTCAGGATAAAGCCGGGCCAGCCGTTGCGGGTGAAAGTGGACCCGCTGCGGGCCATACTGCCTTCCAATCAACAGCAACAGTTCACCGCCACCATCTCGTCGGCCGAAGGCAGGCTTATGCCGGAAGTAAAGGTGATATGGAAAGTTTTTCCTGACGGACTTGGGCATATAAACCAAAGCGGCCTCTTTACACCCAACAACCAAATAGACAGCCCCAAAAAGGGCATGATAATAGCCCAGGTTCCGACCGGCCAAGGAGGGGGACAAGGCGGGGCCACTGTAAGCATCTCTGAATATAAGATAAGAATTACGGAATCAGGAACCATCCTGGTTCCATCAGGCGGCAGCCATTCCTTCACGGCTATCATCACCGACGCTGGGGGAAACCAACAGCCTGCCATAGAACTGAAATGGCTCACCGACCCCGCCAACCAGCAATTCGGAACAATTAGCCAATCAGGATTGTTTACGGCCGGACGCCCGGCAAATCAAATCACCGGCTGGGTAATAGTACGGGCTACGATCAACGGGTCTGTGATCGCCGACCGGATAGCCGTGGTGATAAACGCGGCCAAATAAAAGGTTCCCCTTCGTTTCAGATAGGCACCATGCAAAAAACCCCCGCCATAAGCGGGGGTTTTTTATATTGCCATCTTCGGATGTTTATTTCCTGGCTTTGGCCGGCTTTTTGACCGCCGCCGCTTTTTTTACCATCTTTACAACCTTGGCCTCATTTTCTTCCATCACCGGAGGACATTCTTCAGTCCCTTTTTCCTCCTGGCGCTCAAATATGTTCCGGTCGTCGCGCCTCATCACTATGATCCCGTAAATGATGGTCTGGCCCACCACCGTGGCGGCGGCGGCATAGGAGATCACCAGCAGCCGGACCAGGTTCAGCGACATTCCCATTAAAAAGGCTGAAACGTGACCCGACCAGTTGAGGGCCGGAGTGTTCAACAGATACAGCCCCTGGTCAAAACCCCATCCCTGCAAGGCGCCCAGCATTACATTCAGCACCATCGGCGGGGTATAAAGATTGAAGGCGGCGGCGCCCAGGTCCAAAAACCTTTGCCCCATGAAGACCCCCAGCAGTTTGTAGGAGATCATTACCGCATGATGACTGAACAGGGCAAAGACCCCGAAGCCCAACAGAACTATCAATTTCAGCAGTCCGCTGTACACCACCAAACGCCAGGGCTGGGAGGTCATGGTGGAGAAGATCTCAAAAAGGTTGTCAAAGGTGTCGCTCTTGGCCGCCCCGGCCACGATCGGCGAGTAGAACAGGGCCACCATCAGGGCCGCCAGCAGAAAGACGATGAAAAGACAGACCAGATAGACCGGAATGGCCAGGGCCGAGACCGTCAGCTCGCCCAGATAGGGTATCCGGCCCCACAGCCCCAGGACCAGTCCGCCCAAGACCAAAAAGCCAATGAAAGTAACTATCACCAGCGGCGCGCCCAGCACCGCCTTCCAGCCCTGTTTTACAAAAGCGACCGCTTCCTTGACCTCGTAAAATTCATTGCCCGAGAGCTGTTCGGCGGTGATCCTGGCCACCACGGACGAGGCCAGCATATAGCTGACGCCCAGTCCGGCGGCCCCCAGAAACCAGAGGATCCAGGCCCCCGGGCCAAAATCCGACCAGGGCAGCGGCAGCAGCCCGAACATGGCCCAGGTGTCGGCCAAAGAACGTCCGGCTGCGGCATGGGCCAGGTAGCTGAACAGGTTGTAAATTGCCAGACCCAATAACAGACCGCAGAAAAAAGTCCAGATCTTTTTGGGCGAAAAACCAAGCCGGGCCGCCCTGAACACGTCCTTAAAATTAAAATACATTTTAAGCATGGGCTTTATTCCTCCTGTTTATTGGGTTTGTATGATTCGCCGTAATGGTTTTTAACCCAGGTATTCCACCAGCATCTGGCAGATGTAGTCCTCAATCCGGCGGGCCAGCTTGGCCCGGTAGATATTATTGACCATGATGGAGAAGGCGAACATCTTTCCGTTCTTGGCGGTCAGGTAACCGGACAGGGCCGAAACCCCGCCGATCGATCCTGTCTTGGCGTAGACCCGGCCCGAGACCTTGGGCCCGGAAAGCCGGCTGGTCAGGGTTCCGTCTATTCCTCCGATGGCCAGGGAATTATAAAAATCCTCCCAGTAAGGCTGATTTGACATGAACTTCAGCAAACTCACCACCTGCTGGGGGGAGACCGTATTCAGCCGGGAAAGGCCGCAGCCGTCGTAAAGATCGATGGTTCCCAGTCCCATCTGCGCGGTGATCACCCGCTCGGAGAGCGAACCCTGCTGGCGGCTGCCTTCGCCCCCCATCTCGGAGCCTATGGTGTTGAGAAGGGCCTCGGCATAAAGATTGTGGCTGTTCTTATTGATGATCTTGATGATCTCGGAAAGCGGGGGGGAATAATTGGCGTAGATCAGTTCGGCCTGCTGTTTCAAGGCTATGGGCTTGTCGGTCAGGGCCAGACCCTGGCCCGAGACCGTGACGCCCTTGTCCTGCAGCACCGCAGCAAACACCCTGGCAAAATGGCCCTGGGGATCCTTGGCCGTGAACAAAAATCTTTTGCTGGAACCCTGGGCCAGGGTCCCGGTTATCTTCAGCGCCTCGCCGTCGAAGCTGGCATAGGCCTTGCCCACATTGTAGACCTTGCGGGACTTGGTGACCATTTTGCCGCTCTTGTCCTTGACCTTGCGGGTGGCGGTGCTGCTGCTCCCCTTGATGGTGCGGCTGAGGTTTTTTATCTTGATGGTCATGGGGGGGTCGGTGGAGACCCTTAACGGCTTGCCCAGCTGCCCCCCGGAAATTGTGACCGCCACCAGATTGTCGCGGTAGGAAAGCCCGGAGATCTGCCAGGCCATCCGTTTTTTTGACTTCACCATCTTGTTGGTGGCCCGGGGCACCATGGAAACTATCTTCTCGGGTATAAAATTCCCCTCGTCGCCGATAATATCCCCGTCCACCGCCGTGATCCCCTGCGATTTCAGGCTGTCGGCCCACTCCTCCAGCAAAGCCAGTTCGCTGATGGTGGGGTCTCCCGAGCCTTTGATGATCAGGTCCCCGTGCAGCACCCCAAAGGAATCTATCTCGCCCAGAGCGAAGATCTCGGTCTGGTAGGAATAGTTGGGGCCCAGCTGTTCCAGCGCCGCCGCCGTGGTGAAAAGCTTGGCATTTGAGGCCGGGATGAACTTGCTTTGGGAATTGTGCTGGTAAATGATGTCGCCGCTTTCCAGGTCCATCACCGCGATGCCCCACCGGCCCAGCCGGGGCAGCTTCTGGTCAAACAGCTTATCCAGGTCATCCTGAATGTCTCCGGTGGGCTTGGGCATATAAACCACCGACTGCCGCCGTTTGGCTGTTTTGGAAGCCTTGGTTTTTTTTGCTTTGGCCGCCTCTCCGGTGGAAAAAAGCAACGCCCCGCCCAAAATAATGGCCAAGGCTGACAGTATTATTTTATTCAGGCGAAGCGTCAATTTTTTTTAAATCTTTATTTACCGGTTGTTGCCCAAGAACAGGTAGGGCCGCCACCGCTGGTCCGGCAGCCCCAGATGATATTGGATGAAGGTTATGTAATGCGGATTTTTAGGCCGGCGCAGCAGGTTCATTTTAACCTGAACCAAACTGCGATCGCCCTTTTTGTTGTTACAGGACACGCAGGCGCAGACCAGGTTCTCCCAGCTGTCCTCCCCGCCCTGGCTTTTGGGGATGACGTGATCGGCGGTCATTGCGCCCTGGGTGGTGCCGCAATACTGGCAGGTGCGGTTATCGCGGCGGACGATGTTCTGTTTGCTCAGACGGACGTTCTGGCGGGGCCGCTTAATGTAACAGTTAAGCCGGACCACGCTGGGCACTGTGAATCTCTGATGCAGGCTGCGCACCAGGTGCTCGCTTTGCTCTACTATTTCTGCTTTCTGGCGGTACAGCATCAGAAGGGCCCGGCGGGCATTACAGACCGATAGCGGTTCATAGTTCTGATTCAGCACCAGCACCTGCCGGTTAAGGCCGTTATTTAAGACTGTGGTGGCTGAGTTCAGCCCTCCCTGTGTGCGAAGTTTATTCTATGGATATAGATGTTGAACGGAAAGTATATCTCCACCGTGTAGCTGATCTCTATCGCCAGTCCCTGGGGAGTGCGGGTCATGTGTTCCAGAAAATACTGCTTGGCCAATTCCTGATATTCTTTCTGCTGTTCCGGGCTCTCCGGTTCATAGAAATACTTTTTACCGTCCTCCCCGACCACCTGATAAAAATAATCTCCGGCTATCGGAAGCTTATCCAGCAGGGCGGTTTCGGAAAGTTTGATGGCAATACCAAGGTCAGATTCGCCGTTGGAAACCAGTGCTGCTTCCTCCATCTTTCCCTTGATATCGGCAAAACGAATATAGGGCAAAAGTATTTTTATGGACATGTACAGGGCAAAACCCAGCAAAATCCATAAGATCCATTTGACTATTCTTGGCATTGGCGCCTCCGGATAAAAAGATGAGCACAAGCGTTGATACTTGTGCCCTGGATGTTTAAATATCTTACGCTTGTTGAATTGAATTGTTGACCGGTTTTTGTAAAACCGACAAGCGTGGTTATGGGACCGGGAAAAACTGGTGGACCTGAGGGGAATCTGCGCCTCCGGCGCATCCGCCGCCGCATTGCTGCTATACCCGGCTGCCGGCGGAGAACCCTGCAGCTTCGCTGCCCGGAGTTCTAATAAAACTGGTGGACCTGAGGGGAATCGAACCCCTGACCTCCTGACTGCCAGTCAGGCGCGCTACCAAAACTGCGCTACAGGCCCAGATAAAATTAAACAGAATATAAGTTTACCAAAAAAACAGGCTTAAGTCAAGATGTAAATGCAGGATATGAGCATTTGGACTTTAAACCGCCAGCATCCGGTCCAAGGCCTCTTTGGCCTTCCCTGCCGTTTCCTCCGGCAGGATGATCTCATTTTCCTCATTCTCCAAAGCCCAAGCCACCTTGGCTAGCGTGGTCATTTTCATGTTCCGGCAGACAGCATGGCGGGCCAGCGGATATATCCCTTTGCCGGGGTGGCTTTGACTTAACTGGTCCACCAGGCCCATCTCGGTCCCGATTATCCACTCACCGGTCCCGCTTTGTTCGCCGACCGCCTTGACCATCCCAGAAGTGGAGGCCGCTTCGTCGGCCAGTTCCGTCACCTCCGGCCGGCATTCGGGGTGCACGATCAGCCGGGCGCCGGGATGATCCTCCCGGGCGGCCTTAACGTCCTCGACCGTGAAACGGTTGTGGACATGGCAGAACCCCGGCCACAGGATCAGTTCCCGGCCCGCCATTCGGGCGGCATAGGAACCAAGATTCCTGTCCGGCACGAACAGTATCTGCCGGTCACGGGGAAGGGAGTTCACCACTTTCACCGCATTGGAGGAGGTGCAGCAGATGTGGCTCTGGGCCTTCACCGCCGCCGAGCTGTTGACATAGGCCACCACCAGCGGATCACCGTATTGTTTTTTGGCGGCGATCAGGGAATCGGCCGTGATCATGTCGGCCATGGGGCAGCCGGCGCCCCGGTCGGGCATGATGACCTTTTTTAACGGGTTCAGTATCTTGGCGCTTTCGGCCATGAAGTGCACCCCGCAAAAGACAATGATCCTGGCCTGGACCAGTACCGCGGCCTGGGCCAGGGCCAGGGAATCTCCGAGGAAATCGGCGATCTTCTGCACCTCCAGGGTCTGGTAATTATGAACCAGAAAGACCGCATCCTTTTGCCGCTTCAGGTCGGCTATGATGCCGTAAAGCTTTTCGTTCGGGAGTTTTTGGTACTCGGCCAGCGTCATTTTAGTTTAACCCCATCCATTACTGATCGGTTGAATCTTTGTTTCTGTTCTTCATCCATGAACTCTATCTCCACCGGCAATACCAGCAACGGCTTTCCAAGATCGATGCCGGGCGGAAGCTTTACCGCGTCCTTATCGGTGGTCAGCAGAAAATCGCAACCCTGGGCCTTTCCGGCGATGTGCGTTAAGTTGTCCCGGGTATAATGATGATGGTCGGGATATTTAATGTGGGAGGCAAATGAAAGCCCGGCCTGCCTGACGCTCTGCTCAAAGGATTCCGGCCGGGCAATGCCGGAGAATAAAATTATCCTGGAGCTCTTCAGTGCTTCCAGGCCGGGAGCAGACCTGTCTCCAAATTTATAAGGCTGTCCGGTCTTATGCCGGGTCTTAAACCTTGCGGCTTCAGAATTCAGAATTCTGAATTCTGAATTCAGGTTGTTGCACCTGGTCAGCACAATGGCATCAGCCCGGCGCAGCGCTCTGACCGGCTCCCGCAGCATCCCAACCGGCAGCAGCCAGCCGTTGTCATACGGCCTCTGTCCGTCCAGCAGCACGATGTCCAGGTCGCGTTGCAGCCGCAGGTGTTGGAACCCATCATCCAGCACTATGACCTGCGCCCCCAGCTCCACTGCCTTCTCCGCACCGGCCACCCGGTCCCGGCCGACGATGATCATTGCGCCCGGCCGCTCCTTCGTTCCCAGCAGACGGGATGCAATCAGGTAAGGCTCATCTCCGGCCTCAGCTACGGGACACAGTACATTAAGCCCATCGCTAACAACCAGCGATTTTGATATTTGATCTTTTGTTTTTGATTTTCTTCTGTATCCCCGCGACAGCACCGCCGTTCGAAGGCCCTGGCCCATCAGGATCTGCGCCACGTAAATGGCCATCGGCGTCTTGCCGGTGCCGCCGGCAACGATGTTGCCGATGGAGATGACCGGGACCGCAGCCTTATGGCTCCTGAACAAACCTGTCTTATAAGCGCCCGCCCTCACCTCCATTATCAACCCGTAAAGCAGGGAGACCGGCCAAAGGAAAGCGATCTTTATGATATCTGAAAAATTCATTGCACTATTAGGATAACCCAAACTGCCGGAAAAAACAAGCAAAATTTACGCATATTTTGTTTGACTTTGACCCAATTTAGACTTATCATTAAATGTTGTATGATTAAAACCATCGCCGACTTACATACCCATACCGTTTTTTCAGACGGCCGGCTTTCCCCCCGGGAAGTTTTGCAAATCGCTTCGGACAAGGGGTACCGGGTGGGCCTGGCCGACCACTGCGGACCGGGAAACTTCCAACTGGACAGCCAAGACCGGTTTGAAAGATACCTTTCTGCCATTCAGGACCTTCCGGTCTACCGGGCCGTGGAACTGGACCTGGGGCGTGAGATCCCTGTTTCTCCGGAGGAGTTGAAGCTCTGCCATTATCTTGTCGGCGGGGTTCATTCGGCCGGACCGATGGATTTTTTCGATCCCCAGATCACCGAAATTGACCTGGCCCGGCTGCTGGATGAGATGCTGGAAATAATCGCCCGCCAGGCCCAAAGATATTCTTTTGACATTCTGGCCCATCCCGGCCTTTTGCCCTGCAATTTCCGGGAACAGAAGGACGCCATAACTGACGGATGGCGGACGAAATTGGTGGAACTGGCCCTGAAATGCAATTTGGCCATCGAGCTCAGCTCCCGGTGGCTGGTGCCGGACCTTAAGCTGGCAACGATGGCCAAAGAGGCCGGATTGAAGTTTTCCCTGGGTTCGGACGGGCACGGCGCGGACAAAATGTGCCGGCTGGACTATTCGCTGGAACTGGCCGGGAAGCTGGAACTGACGGACCGGGACCTGTTCTGGCCATTGAACGGCGCTATTCCGTGGCAAACGAATCCTGGATCCGGTCATCCATCACCCTGATCCGGGCCGAAAGGATCCGGGACATGGCCAGCATCATCTTGGCCGCTATCTTGGCCTCCTTGTCCATCAGAAAAGCAATGTGCTTGCGGGTCAGGATGTACAGTTCGGTGTTCTCCACCGCATTGACATTGGCCGAACGGGGGGCCTTGTCCAATAATGACATTTCGCCGAAGAACTTTCCCGGCCCCAGCTCGGCCAGCACCACGTCTCCCTGGTCGGTGGGCAGGCTGATCTGGACCTTGCCGCTCTTGATCAGGTACATGCTGTCGCCGGGGGCGTCCTTCTGGCAGATGATGGCGCCGGGCAGGAAGTCCTCGGCCTCGGTGGAAAAAAGCTGGGTCAGGCGCATCATCTCGTCTTCGGCCAGTTCCTGGAACAGCAAAAAATCCCTGAGGTTGGTGATGGAGCTCATTTCCCCTCCTGTTTGATGAAGTGATGGATTTTTAAGAACTTCAGAATATTAAAACCAAGGAGTCTGCTCATATGTCCCAGATCATCGAAGCCCTGACCAACAACCATCTTTTCTCCTCGCTGACCCCGGAGGAGCTGGAGCGGATAGCCAAGCTGATCTTCCTGCGCAGCTACCGCCAGGGCCGGACCCTTTTCTTTGAGGGCACGCCGGGCGAGGTGATGTATCTGATCCATTCCGGCCAGGTGGGCATATACAAGTCGGTCCCCGGCAAGGACGACATGCTTTTGGCGTCCCTGAACCCCGGCAGTTTTTTCGGGGAGATGTCCCTGGTGGACGCCCAGCCCCGCTCGGCCACCGCCCGGATAACCGAGGATGCCGAACTGGTGGTGATCACCAAAAAGGTCTTCGACCAGATGCTGCTGACCGATCCCGGCATCACCTCCAAGATCCTGGTGGCCCTGCTGAAAGTGGCCCTGGGCCGGCTGCGCTCCACCGACGAAAAATTCAAAAGCTTGAAGCCGGCCTAGTGGTCGGTTGATCACCCGGACATCATAGCATATCAAAAGTCTCTCTCCCTGTCAAGCCGATAAGGCCCCCTGAAAACATTTATTTTAAGGCCATGAACAAGAAACTTAACCCTGGGGTCATCCCGGAGGCCCCGGCTAGATCCGGCAGTTCAAGCTACCGGCACTACCTGGGAATGGTCAAGGTGCTGGAGCGGCTGAAGCGGCAGAGCGACCTGGATTTCGGCCCCAAGCTGATGAACAAGATCCTGGACGCCCGGCACGACGGCCTGATCAGCGATGAGCAGGCGGTGGAACTGACCGACCGGGTTCACGCCTGGGGGCAGAAACTGGAGAGCCACTTTGCCAGCCAGGAATATCAGATGAAAAAGCTGATGCTGGCCATCGAACAGGAAGAGCGCCGCAGCGGCAAAAGAACAACCACCCTGTAACGGGAGCTTTTTATGATGGAACGAAGCGAACTGGTCGGAAAGATACTGCAGCGGCTGGATCAGATCACCCGCAAGGAACAGTCTGTTGCCCCGGAGCAGCAGGAACAGACGGTGTTTGTGCGGCTGGACCAGGTGGAGAAAATTGTCAGCTCCATCGAACGTTACCTGCCCCAAAGGATAATTGACAAGATCCTGCTCAACCCCGAAGGCACCCAGGTGGAGGGCGAGCGCCGCCCGGTGACCATTCTGTTCGGGGATCTTTCCGGGTTCACCTCCATGTCCGAGACCATGGACCCGGAGCAGGTGGTGGAGGTGGTCAACCAGTATTTTGACGCCATGGTCGAGATCGCCTCCCGCTACGGGGGCCATATCGACAAGTTCATGGGCGACGCTTTGATGGTACTGTTCGGGGCGCCGGTGGTCCACGAGGACGACCCGCTGCGGGCCTGCCTGGCAGCCATTGAGATGCTGGAGGCCATGGACCGTTTCGCCGCCGAGCGCAAGATGGCGCTGGCTATGAGCATCGGCCTCAATTCCGGCGAGGTGGTGGCCCTGAACGTGGGATCGCGGGAAAGGATGGAATACACCGTGATCGGCGACGCCGTCAACCTGGCGGCCCGGCTGGAGAAGGTGGCCAACTCCCGGGAATGCGTGATCGGCGAAAACACTTATAAGAGGGTCAAGGGAAAGATCCGGCTGAAAAAACTTAAGCCGGTGATGGTCAAGGGAAAGTCAAAGCCCCAGAACGTATACCTGATCCTGGGGCGGATGGAGGCCGAAGAAAAGGCCGGAGCCCTTCGTTCCGGCTCCATCAAGATGGTGGGCCGCCAGGCCGAGATGGACGGGATCCGTCAGTCGGTTCAGCGGACCAAAGCCGGGGCCGGACAGATCGTGGCCATTACCGGAGAACCGGGACTGGGAAAATCCCGCCTGGCCAAGGAGCTGGAGCTTTTGACCAGGGAGGAGAACTATAAATTCATCAAGGGCAAGTGCTACTCCTACGCATCCGGGGTGGCCTATCTGCCCTTCCTGCGCCAGCTGAATCTTTTGACCGGCATCGCCGAATCCGATGCCGGCGGCAGGAAGTCGGAAAAACTGCAGTCCTGCCTCCAAACATTGGACCTGCTGGAGTTCGAACCCTACCTGGGCTCGCTGCTGGGATTGCCGTATCCCGAAACCGAAGCCCTTGATCCGGAAAAACGCAAGCGGAAGACCTTTGAGTCCTTCTCCCGGCTTTATTCTAAAATCTCTTCCAAACAGCCTCTGGTTTTGGCCTTTGAGGACCTGCATTGGGCCGATACCATTACTTTGGAATTGCTGGAGCATCTGGTCACCGACCTGGAAAACCAGCCGGTGCTGATCTGCTGCGACTACCGCCCGGAACTTGCCCTGCCCTTCATAGCCCGGCCCAACTGCCTGAGCCTGGTGCTGAAAAAACTGGATGTCCGGGAGACCCTGCAGATGGTCTCCGGCCTGGCCCAGGTCCAGGATGTCAGCGAAGAGGTGCTGAAGAAGATCGAGGAGCGGACCGAGGGCAACCCCCTGTTCATCGAGGAGACCATCCGCAACCTGCTCTCCCGCCGGCTGGTCAAAAGGGACGGCCCCAATCTGCAGGCCTCAAAGCGTTTTGAAAAAATATCCCTCCCCAACACTGTGGCCGCCATGGTGCTGGGCAGGATCGACAAGCTTTCCGAAGAGTTCCGCCGCACCCTGCAGTATGCCGCGGTGATCGGAAAGGAATTCGATAGCCGCCTGCTGGGCAAGCTCTCTGGTCAGAACCCGGAACAGATCCAGCCCGTGCTGGACAACCTGGAGCATTTTGAAGGGCTTTTGTATTCCAAACTGTTGGAGGGAAAACGGACCTACGAGTTCCACTCCACCACCACCCACGAGGCCGCATACTCCACCCTGCTTAAGGGCCGGCGCAGGGAGCTTCACGGCCAGGCCGCCCAGGCCCTGGAACGGGAGCACCAGAAGGACCTCTATTCCCATTACGAAGATCTGGCCCACCATTACTACCACAGCAAGGACAGCGACAAGGCGGTGAACTACCTGCACCGGGCCGGCGACAAGGCCCGGGGCCTGTATGCCAACCCCGAAGCGGTGGAGTTCTACCGCAAGGGGCTGGAGGTCATCAAGCTGCTCAAGGAAAGCCGGCAGAACCTGACTGAGACCGCCGAGCTGCTGGGGGCCCAGGGAGCGATATTCCGGCTAGTAGGCCAGCGGGACCAGGCGCTCAAGAACTTCATCACCGCCTCCAAGATAGCCCAGCGGGAGAAGGACGACAAGGCCGAAAGGAAGTATCTGCTCTCGGCTGGAATAGTCTACGACATGCTGGGGCAGGTTGACAGGGCCCGGGAGACTCTGGAGAATGTGTTGCACCAGGCCGAAAGCAAGAACGATCAGCTGGACAAAGCCATGGCCCTGAACAACAGTGGTCATATTTTCCTGCGAAGCGGCAGAACAGAGGAAGCTATAAATTATTTTACCAAGGCTTTGTCAATCTATCAGTCTTTGGGGGAAGAAAAGGAAACCGCCCGGGCCTGCGGCAGCCTGGGAAAGGCTTACGAATTAATGGGAGATATCCCCAAAGCGGTGGAATTCAACAAGCAGGCCTTGGAGATGTCAGAGAAGACCAAATACCTTGAAGGCATAGCCTCTTACAACAATAATCTGGCAATAAACCTGCTGTTGATGGGGGAAAACGCCCCGGCCGAAGAATGTTTTTCTACGGCGATAGCCACAGCCAGGAAGATCGGCGACCGGAGGATTGAGTCTTTGGCCGGATTCAACCTGGGAAACATCCAGTTCATTATGGGGAACTATCCGGCCGCCTATGGCCATTATGAGCAGGCTTTAAAAACCGCCAGGGAGATTGGTGAGATCCACCAACTGATGAACATTTACTGCAACATTGGTATCATCCAGCAGATCTGGGGCGATGCCGGGGCAGCGATCGAACAGCACACTGCCGCCCTGAATATTTCCCTGGAAATAAAGGATTGCAACACCGAAGTTGAGATCCGAAGGAATTTAGGTTTGGACCTTGCCTTGCAGGGGAAATACCCCCTGGCCCTGGCGGAGTTTACTCAGGCAGCCACTATTTCCGGCAAGCTGGGGGATACGCGCATGCTGGCCTATGTCAAAGCCAATCTGGGATCCCTTTACCATACTTTGGGTCAACTGGAACAGGCTGATAAAAATATCAACGAAGCCCTTGACGAGGCCCGCAAAGTACGGGACCCTGAGGTGATACTGGCCGCAGCCCGGGGGCTGGTGGAATTTAAACTGGAGACTGGGGACCTGTCCGGAGCCGAAGAACATGTTAATCGTCTGCTGGGGCTGGCCGAAAAAACCCAGAATAAAAGGGAAATGGCATACGGACTTTTGAACCTGTCCGCCCTTATGAAGATGAAGGGCGAATCTGTCGAAATGGCCCAGCCGCTTTCCGAATCGCTGGTTCTGGCCCAGGAGCTTAAGGACAAATTCCTTTTGGGCCGTATCTATCTGCTGTTTGCCCAAAAAGCCCTGACCGGAGGCAACATCCGGGAAACCGAAGACTACTTAAAGGATGCTTCGGAAATTGCCAAGACAACCGGATCCCCGGAAATTCTATGGCAGACCAGCTATTATCTGAGCAAACTTTGGGGCCTCAAGGAAAATAAAGAACCGGCGGAAAAAGAGCTGGAGAAGGCCAGGAGCGTGATCCGGCAGATGAAAAGCACCTTACCCCGAGACATTGGCAAGGGTTTCATAGAAAACACCGGCCGCAAACTTGTTTTTGATTGAATTGTTCCCGGAAGGAATAAAAAAGGGCGACCATTTGGTCGCCCTTTTTTAATTGCCTGAATTCTATTATCTCAACAATACCATTCTTTGGGTAAGGCTGGCTCCGTTAAAATTAAGCTGGTAAAAGTACACTCCGGCCGGCAGCATCCTTCCCTGGCTGTCGTCGCCCTTCCAGGTCAGGCTGTAAGCTCCACTTTGTTTTTGACCCTGGTCTAAAGTATTCACCCTCCGCCCACAGATATCGTAAATATTTAACGCCACCGTTCCTGATTTGTGCAGGGCATACTTTATGGCAACCGCCCCCGAAGACGGGTTGGGGTGGCAGGGCATCAACTGCAGTTTGTCGTAGACCAGGCCGCCGCTTACCGCCATCACCGGCCCGTGCCAGGTCACCTGCCCGCTCAGATCCTTGTCCCCCAGGCGATAATAGTAAGTGGTATTGGGCAATACCGCCGCGTCGGTGTAGCTGTACTGGCGGCCGGTCGGTGAGCCTTCCTCGGCTTTGATGGTAGTTACATTCTGAAAGTCTTCTTCCGGACTGGTTGATCGTTCTATCAGCCATTCATAATTGTTATTCTCGCTGGCGGTTTGCCAGGTCAAAGTTATCCCCTCGCTCCCGCCCTGGCAGGCAAACTCGGAAAGTTCTACGGCCAAAGCCTGGGCTGCTGTCCTGGGTGACAACCCGGAAGTAAGGCTGTTGATCTGATAGAAATAGGGATACTTGGCTACTGGAGCCTTGGCATCCTTGCCGATGTTGTTGGTGATGGGGAAGGCATTCCAGGAATGCTCGGTGGTTTCATTGTTGCAGAGCACCAGGTATTTAAAGACATTTCCGACCGTGTATTTTAAATAGGCAAACGGGACCTGGACTTCCAAATAATTGTACTTGTTGATGCTGTCCAGCGACAGATAGCTGGTGCTGTAGGAGGCTATTGAGTCCACCCAGGTCTTGCTGCCGGTGGCCTTTTTCAGGACCGCGGTGGTCCCGTTCTCAATTATCAGACAGAAATCCGGCCGGAAAGCGGGATCGAAACCGGAACATGAATCCCCTGTATTGTATGTACAGGTGGAATCTGCACCTCCGGTTCTGGTGTCGAAATAGATGAACATGTCACCGGCTGTCCGCCAGTCACAGCCGCCGTAGCCCAGGTACAGATTGGAGGCATCCCAGGTAGTGAACAGTGTATCACTGAGCCGGGTGCCCATCCGTTCGCTCTTGCAGAAGTCATTGACACATCCATTAAAATTTGGGCTTGTGCCATACCCCAGCCGGACAGCATGCGGTGTAACCGTGTCGCCATAGACCACTATCCTTGGTTCGTTGCCCAAGGTACCCCACCGGACTGGCGAAGATTCATCACCGGCCTTAAGGGAAAAGATCACTGTGTCAGCCGGAGCAAACCCATATACAATTTTTTTCTCACGGACATCTGCGGCCGCTGGTGTCCAGGCTTGATAATAGGTCATACCGGTATCGATAAAATCTACCTCAGAACTCATCTTTCCCAGATCGGAGGCTGTGGAATTGTATTTGGTATATTTCAACCAATACTTGGTGGCTTTTTCAGCGACATTGTCATCGCTGACCGCCATCCAGGAAAGTTCGATCGAGCCTTCTGTGGCGCCGGTGTAGACCGAATCCACCAGGTCCACTATCGGCTCCGGTTCCACGTTGAAGCCCTGGTAGGCCAGGATCCGGCGGGTCAGTTCCGAGGCGGTGCTGGGAAACACCCCGTTGGTCAGTGAGCCAATGGAGAAGGTCAGATAGACATTGTTATGATTGGAGGCTTTGGCCCCTTTGTAATAATCGGAGTAGGAGGTGGCCCGGCCCCAGGTTAACTTGCTTCCATCGCTTTGCATTAATAACTGGCTGCCTGTTGCGTAGGGTTCGATGATGTCGACGGAATTGTCCGGTGCCTGCTGGAAGGGGTAGTTGAAATACATCCCCTCGGTGAAGGTCCCGGCGATGCCGTTGATCTTCTGGATGTTGCCGGTCTCGGCGGGGTTCCCCGGCCCCACGTATTTGGAGCCGAAGAAGTCGAACAGGGAGTCCGTATAATACATCTCGCCAAAATCGTTGCCGGCCGCCAGCAGGCATTTGTCGGCGGTGTTGGCGAAGGCTATCAGCGTGTCTATCTGCTCGTCCTCGATGGTGCCGGCGCTGGAGCCGTCCTCGGCATAACCCAGGTCCAGCAGGCACAGGTTGTACTCGGCGCTGCTGTTCAGCTTTCCCTGTTTGTCGCGCCACATGTATTCCAGCACGCTGGTATTGGTGATCTGGACGAACTGCTGGTTGGGGATGTTCCGTTCCTTAAGGGCCAGCACATAGGCCGAATCCAGCGGGATATACAGGGATTCCGGCTCGGCGATGGGGTCCTCGTTCCAGCCGGAAGTGGCGGGGTTGTCATAATCCTTCTTGGGGTGGTACCAGATAGTGCGGCCGGCGGCCTTGTCGGCGGTGACATTATAATTCACTTCCACCGCATCCAGGGTGTCATCCTTATCCTGATTCAGGACGTAATACTGGCCGAAGACATCCCCGCGGCCGTTGGCCCGGCTGGAATCAAGCCAGGCCACCGAGAACCAGCTGCCAAAGCGGCAGACATCCGGGGCCCACTGGCCGTTGGCAGGGTTTTGGTTGACCGTCTTGACCGTGGTGTTGAAGCGTCCATAGCGGTCGTAGTATCTGGCCCGGATCTGGTACTTGTCGGTGCTAATGGCGGAATCAGCCCAGCTGGTCCAGAAGGAAACGTTATCGATGCCCATGGTCACGGTGGGGATCCGGCAGGCCACCGGGGCCGTCGAGAGGTTGACCTTGATGTTGGCCTGGTTAGCGGTGCCATCGGGATAGAAGCGCTGGGCGAAGACGTCTCCGTAAAGGTGGTTTTCGAAACTGAGCCAGACCACGGTGAAGTACCCGGTGTCGGAGGCCGCCACCGAGGGGGTAACGTGGAACCGTTCCACATCGCTGTTGACCCGTTTGCCGGCCATGAGCGGAGAGAAGTCAGGCTTGAAATACCGGTAGAAGATATCGGATTTGCTAGTCCCGTCCCGGTTGTCCTGCCAGGCCACAGCTATTCCGGCATCGGTGAAGCTGACCGCCGGCAGGACATGGGGAACCTTCAGTCCGTCATCGTTGAGCTTGATGTCCGGCGAAATCGGTTCGCACTTGTTGTCGAACAAGCGCCCCCAGACGTCCCAGGACCCGTCCCGGTTGTCCTGCCAGACCACCACGAAATCCTGGGTCCTTTTGTTGACGGCGATCTTGGGATACTTGGCGTTGCCCACCGGCTTCTCGGTCACCCGGACCTCGTCTGTCATCGGTTTTCCCAGTTTGTCCAGCTTGCAGACATACGGCTGATACAGTTCACCGGTCTTCAGCAGCGAATCCTGCCAGACCACGAAGAAGAAATCCCCCGTGGTCCCGGCCACATCGGGCTGGTCCTGAAGGTGCTCATCCACCCGGATCCGGTTGACTAGAAAAGCGTCTGTAGCCGCTTCCGGTTTCCGTTCCCAGATCCGTCCGTAGATGTTGAAATTACCGTCCCGGCTGTCGGCCCATACATAGCGGGAACCGTAGTTCTCGTCCATCACTGCGGCCGGGGATTTTTGGGCCGTCTCACCGGCATCGTTGTCCCACAAAAATATTTTGACTGTGTCCGAGGCAGCCATGGCTGAAGAAGCCAGTGCCATTAACGCAAAAAATAGACCAACTATTTTTTTCATGAGGTTTTTCTCCTTTTACCGGGGGTTTTTTCCCTAATGGATGCTAAGGCCATCGAGAGCATTTTTATTCTTTTATCTTTGTCGTCCAAACACTGTTTAAGCAATTTTAGTATCTCGGATTTATTTATGTCGGAGGAGGGAAGGTACCAGTGCTCGCCTTTCTTTTTCACCCGCTGCAGGACTTTGGCCTCGACGAATTGTTCCAAACAACAGCTGATTTCATCATGACTTTTTCCCAAAAGCTTGGAAATGCTTTTGGGGGTTTCCTGCGCGTTTGGTTGTCTGGCATAATGCAAAACAATGTCCAGCGCAGTAAAACTGTGAATTGATCTTTTGATGAAAGACCCTATATCTTTATTTTCATTATCACAATGCATAGTTATCTCTTATTAAGAACCATTTAAGAACTATATATTGCAAAAACTATGCCAACTTGTTACTATTTTATATCATATTGATATAAAACAACTTGCGTTGATTGTCAAATTTCAGCAATAAACAAATTAGTTCTATTTTTATATAATGTCAATAAAAAAATATACTGTCTATTTTTAGTAATATTTGTCCAATCTGTATTTATAATGCATTTCCCATACCTGTTTTATTTTATTTACATTTTGGTTTATATATGCCTATTGCTTCAACAAGTTATACTTCTAATTGTTGTATATTTATAAATTCACAAAGTGTAACTTTTTCATTTCTCAGTTATCAATGCCATATGTATCAAATAGTTACAATAAGATGTAAATTTTACATAGGTTAACTGGTATTTGCACATAAAAAGGGCCTTACCCTTTGTTAAGGCCCTTTTTATAGATATTCTGAAGAAACAGCCTCGGGAATGACACCAATAACTCACTCTCTGTTGCGGGGGCGGATAATGTTAAGCTCTCTTAAAAGGCGGGAAAGATACGATGGCTGAATGTCCAATATTTTTGCGGTTTTTCTTTGATTCCAATTATTCGACTCCAGCGCTTTTATCATGTATTCCCGCTTGAATACATCCTGGGCGCCGTCCCAGGTCATGGTCGGCGGAATGCCATCCCTGGTGGAAGTATCGTCCACCAGCCGGGGCAGGTTCTGCAGGGTTATGGTTTGGCCGGAACTAAGCACCACCGCCCTCTCCACCGCATTCTGCAGTTCGCGGATGTTTCCCGGCCAGGAATAACTCTGCATGGCCTTGGCTGCCTCTTCTGTAAATCCCCGCACCTGTTTTTTGGTCTCCCGGCCAAAACGTTCCAGAAAATGCCCGGCCAGGACCGGGATGTCCTCCGTCCTTTGGCGCAGGGGCGGCAGGAATATTTGAAAAACGTTCAAGCGGTAATACAAGTCCTCCCGGAACAACCCGGCTTTCACCAGTTGCAGCAGGTCCTTGTTGGTGGCGGCGATGATCCTGACATCCACTTTGATGGTTTCGCTGCTGCCCAGCCGCTCGAATTCCCTCTCCTGCAAAACCCTCAGGATCTTGGCCTGAATTGCCTGGGGCAGGTCCCCCACTTCATCTAGGAAGATGGTGCCGCCGGCCGCCATTTCAAACCGGCCCTTGCGCCGGCAGCTGGCCCCGGTAAAGGCGCCCTTCTCGTGTCCGAACAACTCGGATTCCAGCAGTTCCACCGGGATGGCGGCGCTGTTGACGGCCACAAAAGCCTTTTCGGCCCGGGGGCTTTGGTAATGGATGAAACGGGCCAGCAGTTCCTTGCCGGTCCCGTTCTCGCCCTGCAACAACACTGTGGTATTTCCGGAAGCCACCTTGCGGGCTAGGCCCAGCACCTCTTCCACCGCCTGGCTTTTCCCGGTGATGGTATAGCGGCTGGCCAGCTCATCGCGCAGTTGAACATTCTCATCCTTTAAGCGGCTGTATTTGTCTGCGTTCTCCAGCACCTGGGCCGCAAGATCCGCGAACTTCAAAAGCAGTTCCTGGTCCTGCTGGTCAAACTGCTGGCCGTCCTTTTTATTCAGCACCTCTATAACGCCGATGGTCTGGCCATTGGAAAGCAACGGTACGCATAACAGGGACTTGGTGGTGAACTTGGTCTTTTCATCGATGCCCTTGTACCAGCGTTCATCCTGCTCGGTCTGGTTCACTATCTGGGGCTTTTGCTCCCGGGCCACCCACCCGGCGATGCCCTGTCCCATGGGGATGGATAGTTTTTTCAGCTCCTCCGAGACCTCGCCGGTGGCATGGGCAAAATGCAGGTTCTGGGTGGCCTGTTCCAGCAGCAGCAGGGAGCTGGCTTCGGCCGCAGTCAGCGTCTTGGCCGATTCAATGATGATGTCCAACAGCTGGCTTTGATCCAGGGTGGATGAAAGCGATTTGCTGAAGGACAGCAAAAATTCCAGCTCCTGGCGGGATTTTTGGTCGTTCATGGGGTTTATATCCTTTTTTTATATTTTCTTACCCAATGATAACAGTGATATATATGCTTGTCAAGGGGGTGGGTATCCATAAAATTTATAGGGGGCGTCCTTTCCTGAACGTTTTTCATTAATGACGCTTTTTGTTTGCAAAGTTACCGGAAAAAGTGATATGATTACCGGAAAGAAAACACCATCAACAAATTTATATATTATGAGTAAATTAACAAACCAACAATATCAAAAAGCCGCCGATACTTTGCGCATGCTGGCGGTGGACGAGGTGGAGCAGGCCAATTCCGGCCATCCCGGGCTTCCGATGGGCGCGGCTGATTTTGCCTTTGTGCTGTGGCACGACTTTTTACGGTTCAACCCCAAAGACCCCAAGTGGCCGGGACGGGACCGCTTCATCCTGTCGGCCGGCCACGGCTCGGCCCTGCTGTACGGGCTGCTGCATCTTTTCGGATACGATGTCTCATTGGAGGAACTGAAGAATTTCCGCCAGTTGGGAAGCTTGACCCCGGGCCATCCCGAAGCCGGGCACACCCCGGGAGTGGAGGTTACCACCGGCCCGCTGGGACAGGGATTTGCCAACGGCGTGGGCATGGCTTTGGCCCAGAAGATGGCTACCGCCCGGCTGGGGCTTGAAAAGCAGGAAATACTGGATCATTACATTTATGCCCTGGTCTCGGACGGAGACCTGATGGAAGGCATTTCTTCCGAAGCGGCCTCGCTGGCCGGGCACTTAAAACTTGGGAACATAATCTATATTTACGACGACAATCGCATCACCATTGACGGACGGACGGATGTCAGCTTTTCCGAGGATGTGGGAGCCAGGTTCAAGGCCCTTGGCTGGCACATCCAGGGCATCGACGGCCACGATCACCAGGCCATTAACAAGGCCGTCAAAAAAGCCCAGAAGGTTTCGGATAAACCTTCGCTGATCCTGGCCCGGACACACATCGCCCAGGGCAGCCCCAACAAACACGATCTGTCCTCGGCCCACGGCTCGCCGCTGGGCAGGGACGAGGTGGCCGCCACCCGTAAGAACCTGGGCTGGCCGGATCAGACGTTTTACATACCGGACGAGGTGAGATCGCTGTGCCAAAAGAAGATCTCCCGGAGTAAACGGGAATACAACAAGTGGCAGAAGCATCTTGCCGCATGGAGATTGCAGAACCCTGAAAAGGCCGGCCTTTGGGACAAGCTGGAGAAAAAAGAGATCCCGGCGGACATTTACGGCATTTTGTCATCCGCCATTAAAGACGAACCGGCAGCCACCCGCAGTCTTTCCGGTGAGATGATCCAGAAGATCGCCGGGATCGTTCCCTCGCTGATTGGCGGCTCGGCCGATCTGGCCGGCTCCACCAATTCCGACATCAAGGGCTCGGCCCATGTTTCGGCTGAAGATTTCAGCGGACGCAACATCCATTTCGGGATCCGGGAGCACGCCATGGGAGCTATGATGAACGGAATGTCGCTTTACGGATTTTTCATCCCCTTCGGCTCCACCTTCCTGGTGTTCTCGGATTACTGCCGCCCGGCCGTCCGCCTTTCGGCGCTGATGAAACTGCCGGCAATTTACATTTTCACCCACGACTCTTTTTATGTGGGCGAGGATGGACCCACCCACCAGCCTATCGAACATGTTTCAACTTTAAGGCTGATACCCAACCTGCAGGTGATCCGGCCGGCCGATGCCCTGGAGACCGCCGCCGCCTGGACCCTGGCCCTGCAGAAAACGGATGGCCCGACCGCCCTGGTACTGACCCGGCAGAAGCTGCCGGTGCTGGAGCGTTCTGAAAACTTTAAGCCCGGCGAAGTCCTGCGGGGCGCATATAATGTCCATGTTTACGGCCAGGGCCGCAAAATAACCCTGATGGCCAGCGGATCGGAGACAGGCCTGACGGTGGAAGCCGCCAAACTGCTGGCTTCGCAGGGGCTAGAGGTCTCGGTAGTCTCGGTGCCCTGTCTGGAATTGTTTTTAGAGCAAAGTGAGGAATACCGGAATACTGTAATTCCCAAGGACTCTTTGAAGATAGCTCTGGAGGCCGGGCGCGGAGCCTTGTGGCGGCAGGTGATCGGCCAGGACGGCCTGTTCATCGGTATCGAACATTTTGGCGCCAGCGCCCCGGACAAGGTTCTGGCCCTGGAATTCGGCTTTACGCCGGAGCAGGTGGCGGAGAAGATAAAAAAGCATCTGGCCTGATTTTGTCCGTATGTATAAATTTTTAAAATGTGTTGTGTTCCCCAACAAAAATATTATTTTGGAGGTGATCATGAAAAATCTGTTGCTTCTGATTTTCACCGTTGTCCCGATTCTATCTCTGGCCCAGACAAAGCCCCTTCAGACCGTTCCCAAGGTTGACCTGAACTGCTACCTGGGCACCTGGTACGAGATCGCCACCATCCCCCAGCGGTTCCAGAAGGGCTGCACCGGGGTCACCGCCACTTACAGCCTGCGGCCGGACGGAAAGATAGACGTGCTCAACCAATGCTACAAGGATTCTTTGAACGGAAAGTACAAACAGGTCCATGGAAAGGCCTGGGTAGTTGATAAAGAGACCAATGCCAGGCTTAAGGTCCAGTTCTTCTGGCCCTTCTCCGGTGCCTATTGGGTGATAGAGTTGGATTCCGTTGGGTACCAGTATGCCGTGGTAGGACACCCCAACCGCAATTATCTGTGGATCCTCTGCCGAACCCCGAAGATGGATGAGGGGCTGTATGGGGACCTGTTAAGGCGGCTGCAGGAAGTACACGGTTATGACCTAACTAACCTTAAAAAGACTCCGCAAAAAACAGACTGAATCATTGACAAAATGAAACGGCAGGACCCTTTGTGTATCCTGCCAGATCTAATGCCTTCCCGCAAATTGCTGGAAGGCATTTTTATTTAAAAAATTATGCTTTTAGTTGTTGACATTGCCCTTGAAATGTGTTAATTTTATTTGATTATAACCTGTTTGTCCTAAAAGGGTTTGCAACAATTCAACGCTACATTAAGGAGACTTTGGGCGGTGAGATTTTTAAACTTGAGATTTAAGGCGGCATCCCTGATAGCCTGCTGGCTTTTCGGCGGAGCCAGCCTGGCTTTTTCCCAGGCCGGCGGATACTTGGAACGGGCTCAAGGACAGGCCGGAACCTCCGGGGACATCTATGAGCGCGAAGTATTGATCGAGGTCCAGATATGGGGACAGGTCACCCGGCCTGGCCGCTACCGGGTGCCGGTGGCCACCGATGTGGTGGGCCTGATTTCTTATGCCGGCGGCCCCACCGAGGATGCCGCCCTTTCCAGGGTAAAACTGGTACGTGGGGTTTACGGCCCAGGACAGACCCAGAAGGTTAACATTTCCAAATATGTCGGAAAGGCCGACAAGTCGCTGGTGCCTATGATGGAACAGGGCGACGTAGTGATTGTACCCACCACCCTTTATCACAAAACGATGCGGGCGGTATCTTTTTTAAGCCAGGCAGCGGTGGTGGTCACCGCTTATCTGGTCGTAGCCGGAGTGAGGTAACTGTAATATGATGAAAAATAATTCAACTCAAGGTAAAATGACCTCCACCGAGTCCTCCCAGCCGGGATTACAGGACCTGTTGCGGATAATAATGCGGCGGCGGTGGATAGTGCTGGGGGCATTTCTGACGGTGCTCCTTTCCTCCATCATCTTTTCTTTCCGCCAGCCCAACATCTACGAAGCCAGCGTCAGCCTTTTGGTCCAGCGGGACAACAAGCCCATATTGGGTATGATGATGGAGACCGAACAGAGCCGCAACATGATCAACAACCAGGTGGAGATCATCCGCAGCCGCAGCCTGGCCGGCGAGGCGGCCCTGATATTGAAGGCCCGCCCGGATGCCCGGGAGCTGGGCTTCCTGGCCGACACCCTGCTGACCGAGAACATCATGTTTTCCACCACCGTGCTTGCTTCCCGGACCACCGACATCATAACGGTGATAGCCACCAGCAGCGATCCGGCCCAGGCGGCGGCCATCGCCAATACCGTGGGCCAGGCTTACATCGCCCGGAACTTAAGCTACAGCCGGGGAGAATTTTCGGAGGTGCGGCGCTTTCTGGAGGTCCAGCTGCCGGTGATAGAAAAAAGATTGTTCGGCGGGGAAAACCAGCTGCGCCTTTTCAAGCAGACCAACCAGGTGGTTTCGCTTTCCGACGAATCAAAATTTCTGATCGACAAGCTCACCGGATTTGAATCACAGTACAACCTGACCAAAGTGGAGCGGGAATCGGCGGAAAAAAGGCTGGCCTATCTCCAGGACCAATTGGACTTCCAGAAAAAGAACATGCTGGAGAATGTGTCCCAGGTCTCTTCCCCTCTGGCTTCCGGCCTGCGACAGGACCTTCTGACCCTGCAGACCCAGATGGCCACCATGACCTCCCAGGGATTTCCGGCCGACCATCCCAAGATGAAGGAACTGAACAAAAAAATTGAGAATACCAAATCCCGGCTTAAGGAAGAGATCTCCAAGATCGTGGCCCAGAAGAACGGGGGCATTGACCCGATAATGCTGTCGGAGGAATTGGTGGTAAAGATCCTGGACCTTCAGGTGGAAATTGAGACCTACAAGGCCAAGGAGCTGGCCCAGCAAAGGGTGGTGGACGGTTATCTGGAGAAATTGAAAGCCATCCCGCCCAAGGAGGTGGAGCTGGCCCGGCTGACCCGCCAGTTTGAGCTGGACGACAATATCTACAAGATGCTGATGGAGAAATACGAAGAGGTCCGCATCTCCGAAGCCGGCAAACTGGGCAACGTCAAGATAATCGACCAGGCCCAGGTTCCCAAGGAGCCGGTGGGCCCCCGGCGCAAACTCAACATCCTGTTCGGCGGAATGCTGGGGCTGGCTTTGGGAATAGGACTGGTGTTGCTGATGGAATACATGGATACCTCGCTGAAGAACATTCACGACATCGAACAGTTTTTGGCCCTGCCGGTGCTGGGTCTGATCCCGGCCATAGACCAGGAGGATGTGGCCAGCCAGGCGGGAAACGGCAGGACCACCAATGGTGCCACTTCCATTGCCGAACGGCTGATCAGCCACCACCTGCCCAAATCGCCCATTTCGGAAGCTTATAGGATACTGCGCACCAACCTGCAGTTCCTGAACCCCGACGCCCCGATGAAGACCATCCTGGTGACCTCCTCCGGGCCGTCGGAAGGTAAGACCACCACCGCCGCCAACCTGGCCATCACCATGGCCCAGGTCGGATCCCGCACTTTGATCGTGGACGCCGACCTCCGGCGCCCCATGGTCAACGGAGTTTTCGGCATACCCCAGGAACCGGGGCTGACCGAACTGTTGGTGAAGGGCGGCGACCTGCAGAAGGCCATGGTCTCCACCGACATTGAAAACCTTTTCATTCTGCCGGCCGGCACCATTCCTCCAAACCCTTCCGAGTTGTTGAGCTCGCAGAAGATGAAGCGCCTGATCCAGGAGATGAAGAACTGCTGCGACCTGGTTATCCTTGACTGCCCCCCGGTGATCACCGTCACCGATGCCGCGGTACTGGCAGCCGAAGCCGACTGCGTGGTGCTGGTTATACACTCGGGCAAAACCGACCGCGAGGCCGCCAGGCGGGCCAAGGGTCTTTTGACCAACGTCAAGGCCAAGATCGCCGGCACGGTGCTGAACAACATCAGTTCCGACATGCTGGCCGGTTACAGTTATTACTACCACTATTACTACGAGGACGGCCAGCGAAAAAAGGGGGAAAAGGGGAAACGCAAGAATAAAAAATAGGCCTTCATATTTGATCAATTATTTCCGCAGGCAACAGCTGCAGTTTTTAAACTCAATCCCCCAAAAACAATGTGGGAGGGGAGGTTTTTCAATGAAACGAAAATTATTCCTGTCTTTGTGCCTGGGGCTGGCGGCCTCCGCCGCCCTGGCCACCCAGTTCCCCTTGTTGGGGGGACCGGGACTGGTGCACCTGCAGTCGGCCAAGGCCGGTCCGGGATTCGGATACCGCAGCCTGGCCGCGGTATCCTCGTATTCCAACCAGACCTTCTACGGCCTGCAGGGGACGGATGATGCCTTCACGGACCTGTGGAATCACAATTCCATCAGCTACTCCCCGATGCCAGGGATGGCAGTGATCGGCAACGGACTGGCCCACGCCGAACAATGGACGGTGAAAAGTCCGGTCTCATCCACGCAAACCATCGACAGATCCCTGGGCTGTCCCGGAGATGCCCTGGTGGCCCTGAAATACCAGTGGAGCCTGCAGAACGGCCGGTGGGACCTGGGGCTGATGCCCATGGTCACAATACCGATGAGCCGCACCAAATATCAGGATTCCCCGTCGCAAAGCGGCAAGCTGGATTTCGGGGGAAAGATATTATCGGACTTCAATTATACCGACCTGACGGTTTTAGTGAACGCGGGTTTTTTAACCCGGGGCGACCAGCGCCCCCAGCTGCCATTGGGACTGGGATTGGAGTATGGATTCAGCCCGAACTTCTCGGGATTTTTGGAAGTTTCGGCCGAACTGCGGATGGGCGCCCAAAAAGATTCTTTGAGCACTGACCAGATCCTGCGGGGACGGGGAGCCGACCGGAATGAGGCCAGGGTCACCCCAGGACTGCGCTTTGCCCCGGTCTCTTACCTGGGGCTGAACCTGGCCTGCGACATCGGGCTAAGCCGGGCCGCGGCCCCCTGGCAGGCTGTCATCGGGATAGATTTCCCGGCGGCGGCCGGCAGGTCGCTGGTGACTCCGCTGTGGGGAGCGGTGGCCGGCATCATCAAGGATAACTCTTCCGGAGCCGCCATCAAGGGGATCATCTCCTTCCCCGGCCAGGATATCCCGGCCGTCATCAGCGACGCCAAAGGAAGCTACCGGCTTAAACTCAAACCCGGCCGGTACAAGGTGCAGGTCAAAGCCGACGGATACCGCACCATCACCAGGGAGCTGGAAGTAAAAGCCGGACAGGATGCCGGCTGGGCGCTGGACCTCAATAAAAAACTGGGGCAGCTGACACTGAAAGTCACCGATGCCTCCGGACAAAAACCAATGATGGCCTCCCTGTCCTTTGGGACCGACGGCCAGCAACTCTTCAACACCGATCCTCTCTCGGGCCAGTATCTGGCCAAGCTGGTTCCCGGAAATTATACCTTGACGGTGGGCGCTCCCGGTTACATCTCTCAAAATATTGCCTTGACCATCAAGGACAAGGAGGACCTGCAGCAGAATGTCTCCCTGCAGCCCCTGGTTCAGGCGGCGGTTCCGCCCAAGCCGGTGACACCGTCAGTTACCTCTGCCCAGGTCAAACCCAAGCCTGTCGCGACTAAACCAATAGTGGCAACAACAGCGGCTAAACCAGTCACCCCGGCCGCCCCCAAGATGTCGGCCGAGGAAGTGACTGCACTTTACAAAAAGGGCGTCCAGCAGTTCATGAACGAGGAATATGCCCCAGCCGAACAGACTTTCAAGCAGGTGCTGGCAGCCGACCCCGGACATGCCAAGGCCAAGGATTATCTGGGCAAGACCAGGGACCGTCTGAAAAAATCAAAAGGATAAATTTCCGGTCCCACGGAACACCGGCCATTGGCGGCGCCGTACAAATAATGTAATCAAGGTATCTCAAAATTTAAGGGTTTAAAAATGAAAAGGCCGTACATTTTACTGGGTCTGACCTTCGCTTTAGCTTCGCTGGCTGGGGCCGCCCGCTACCCTGTCTTTGGGGGTCCGGGACTTATCCATCTGCAGTCGGCCAAGACCGGGATCGGATATGGGGGGCGCAGCCTGGCGGCCCTGACATCCTATTCCGGGCAGAACTACTACGGGCAGTCGGGAAACCAGGACGCCCTGCTTGATGCCTGGAGCTTTAACACCCTGTATTATGTACCGGTAAAGAACCTTTCCCTGATGGCGGCCGGAGTGGGCCATGCCGAGCAATGGACGGTGGCGGTCCTGGACAGCGCCTCAGCCGACAAGAGCCTGGGCTGTCCCGGCGATGCGGTGATATCGGCAAAGTACTGCCTGCCTTTGATGGCCGGAAAATTGGACCTGGGGTTCATGCCCACAATTTCAGTACCGATGAATAAGGAAAAATACCAGGACGGCCCGTCCCAGACCGGGAAGCTGGACTTCGGCGCAAAATTATTGACCGACATCAACCTGGGACAGACCATGGTCTTCATCAATGCCGGCTTTCTGACCCGGGGCGAGGAGCGCCCCCAACTACCTTTCGGGGCCGGGGCCGAGTATTCATTCAAGGAAAACCTTTCCGCCTTTCTGGAAGCCTCGGGTGAATACCGGCTGGGAGCCCAAAAAGATTCGGTCCCCGATGATCTGGTCTTGCGGGGACGGGGGGCAGACCGGACAGAACTGCGGGTGACCCCCGGCCTCAGGTATTCCCCCCTGCCGTTCTTAGGGATCAACCTGGCCTGCGACATTGGACTGACCCGGGCCTCCGCCCCCTGGCAGCTGATCCTGGGATTTGATTTCCCCGCCGCCGCGGGCAAGGCCGTCTCCGGGACGATCGGCGGCGCGGTGGCCGGCCTGATCAAGGACCGCGAGACCGGGGTTCCCATGAAGGGCATGATCACCTTCCCCGGCTCCGACCTTCCGGGACTGGTCAGCAACGAGGCCGGAGATTACCAGGCCAAGCTTCCCCCGGGCGAGTACAAGGTCCACATATACGCCAACGGTTACCGCTGGCTGGAGCGCAAGATCAATGTCAAGGAAGGCAAGGTGGAGAAATGGGACCTGACCCTGAAGCGGAAGACCGCCGGCTTCAAGGGCAAGGTGGTGGACCGGGCCTCGGGCCAGCCTCTGCCGGCCACAGTTTCCTTTAACAGCAGCCGGGCCGGAGATGTCAGCGTCGATCCCGTTACCGGGCAGTTCGGAACGGTGGTTCCTCCGGGAAAATATAAAATATCGGTAACTCTGGAGGGATACCGTCCCTTTGAAGAAGAACTGACCCTCAAGGACAAGGCCGAGACCGAGCGCCAGATAACGATGGAGAAAGAGATCGTGGCGGCGGCCCTGCCGCCGGCTCCGGCCTCGGGCAGGAAGACCAGGACCCCCGCTGCCCAGCCCCCCGCCCCGGTGGCTTATCAGCCACCCGCTCCTGCCGCTCCGGCGGCACCGGCTGCGGAAAAGCCAAAAGCCGCTGCCACCCCCAAGCCAACCCCGCCGGCCGTTGCTAAACCTGCCAAGATATCGGCGGAGGACGTGACCGCGCTTTACAAGAAAGGTGTTCAACAATTCATGAACGAGGAATATGCCCCGGCTGAAAAAACCTTCAAGCAGGTGCTGGCGGCAGACCCCGGCCACGCCAAGGCCAAGGAATATCTGGGCAAGACCAAAGACCGTTTGAAAAAGGGCAAGTAACAGTAGCTTATTACATTCCTTGCAATCCGCATGGGATAATTTGAACCGCAAAGACGCCAAGGCTGCCAAGGGTAACTTAACCCATCTATTTGCCCCTGCGTCTTTCTGATTAGGTGCAACAATGAACAAACCATTTCTAACCGGAATTCTTTGGACCGCTCTGATACTCTTGGCCGGGAATGTTCTTGCCCAGCAGGCCGACTTCAAAAAAGATGCTTTTTACCTGGGTCAAAACCAGCAGCTGGAGATAGAGGTCCATGTTTGGGGGGAGGTCAACACCCCCGGGGTCTACCGGGTGCCGGACGGTTCCACCATACTGGACGTGATCTCCAAGGCTGGCGGACCGACCCAGTATGCGGCTTTGGGACGGGTCAAGATCTCGCACGCATTGGGGCAGATGCCCCGCACCAAAAAAGTAAATCTGGATAAGTATCTGGGCAGGGAACGCGCCGATTCCCTGTTGGTGATGCGGCCCGGCGATGCCGTGATGGTCCCCCGCAATGCCCGCTTTTTCTGGAAGGATGCGATCTCGTTCGTGGCTGACATGGCAGTCATCGCCAACGTTTACTATCTTATCTCCCGGAACCGTTGATCCGGCAAAGGTTCCCAGAAATCGAACAGAGAAGAAGGTCCGTTAAGAGATTTGACTTTTTGCCCAATTATCAACATCTTTGATGAAAGCCAAACATTTGAACCAGGATTTAAAGACCCGGACCAGCGAGTCCAACATTTACGAGCTGATAGACCTTTTGTGGCGGCGCAGGCTGCTGATAACGGCCTGTCTGCTGGGGGTGGTGCTGCCAATAGTCCTGGCAAATTTCACCATGCCCCCGGTCTACGAGGCCCAAACCACCATCATCTTTGAGCAAAGCCGGGAGCCGCTCCCCTCCTTCGACATCTCCGAGGCCTTCTCCCGCAAGAGCTATATAGTGAACCAGATCGAGGAGATCAAGTCCCGCAGCTTGGCCGAGGAAGTGGTCCGGCTTCTGGACCCGGAATATTCACCTTTGCTGCTGCGGGGACGGGACCGCAGCCTGAGCCCCCAACAACAAAGCTACCGGCTGACCCAGATCATCAAAAAAAGCATCACCGCCGAACCCATCCGTGATTCCGACGTGATCCTGGTGAAAGTACAGGGTCCCACCCCGGAAGCCTCCTCCAATATCGCCAACCTGGTGGCCGAGGTCATCAAGGAACGGAGCGCTTCGGTCAAGCGGGAACAGGCCTCCTCCACCCGCAAATTCATAGAGGCCCAGCTGCCCTCGGTGGAGTCCACCCTCAATACCGCCGAAGAGGCCATCAAAAATTTCAAGTCCCAGAACCAGGTGGTCTCGCTCTCCGACGAAGGCAAGGAGATCCTGTCCCGGGCCACCGAGGCCGACAAGCAGATGATCGCGGCCTCCACCGAACGCCAGAGCATCGAAGGCCGGCTGACCGCCATCTACGACCAGCTTAAGGACCAGGGCGCCTTGACCGAGAACAGCCTGCCCTTAAGCGCCGGCTCCATGGCCGACAGCCTGCGCAGCAGCCTGGTAAATCTGCAGATGGAGATCATCAAACTGCAGGTCAAGGGCTATGCTCCCGACCACCCCCAGATCAAGAACCTTAATGTCCAGATCGCCAATGTCAAGTCCCGGCTGCTGGAGGAACTGCAGAAGATAACCCAGAAGAACCGGCTTTCGCCGATGCCCCAGATCCAGTCGCTGCTGGACCAGATCCCGCCGCTGGAGATCCAGCGGGCCACCATGACAGCCAGGGAAACAGCCTTAAAGACCATCCTGTCCCAGTACGATTTCGGCCTTTCCAAGCTTCCCAACAAGGAACTGCAGCTGGCCCGTCTGCTGCGGGCCAAGGAGGTGGGTGAAAGCGTTTACCGGCTGCTGCTGATGAAGCACGAGGAGGCCAAGATCACCGAGGCCGGCAAGATCGGGAACGTCCGGGTGATAGACCGGGCCCAGCCGCCCCAGTTCCCCATCAAACCACGCAAGGTGCTGAACTTCGCCATCGGGCTGGTGGTGGGCTTGACCCTGGGAGTGGGGCTGTCGTTCTTTTTGGATTCGCTTGATAATTCGGTGAAAACGGTGGAGGACATCGAGCACAACTTTGGGATGCCGGTGCTGGGACTGATCCCGGCCATTCATTCCGAGGAGGGCAAAACATTTCGCAAGAATGGGTCGGACGAGGTGGCCCGGATCTCGGCCACCCTGGTCACCAAATACACCCCCCGCTCCCACGTTTCGGAAGCCTACCGCTCCCTAAGGACCAACATCCAGTTCTCCCGGATCGACGACCCCTTGAAGACCGTGGTCATATCCTCGGCCGCGCCCTCCGAAGGCAAGTCCACCTCGGCCGCCAATATTGCCATCACCACCGCCCTGTCCGGCATCCGCACCCTGCTGGTGGACGCCGACCTTAGAAGACCGGTGGTCCACTCGCTGTTCGGACTGGAGCGGGAACCGGGGTTAAGCAACCTGCTGGCCGAACGCCTGGCCCTGGAAAAAGTGGTCAAGCCCTCGGGGGTGGAGAACCTTTCCATTTTGACCTGCGGAGCCATCCCGCCCAACCCCTCGGAACTGCTGGGCTCGCAGAGAATGCGCGACCTGATCAAACTCTTAAGCCAGCAATTTGACCTGGTGCTGTTCGACAGCCCGCCGGTGATCACGGTCACCGACACCGCGGTCTTAAGCCCCCAGGTGGACGGGCTGGTGCTGGTGGTCAAGTCTCACGCCACCGACAAACGGGCCCTGCTTCGGGCCAAGACCATTCTGACCAACCTCAAGGCCAATATTTTGGGCGTGGTGCTGAATAAGATCGAGCTCTCCGGTCTGGCCGGCAGTTACGATTATTATTACCATTATAATTATTATTATGCCGATGACGGCGCCAAGAAAAAACGGGACCGGCAGCATAAATGGTGGAATGTTTTGAAGGGCTGAACTAACTTAACAATCTATCTTGTTTATAAGCATGAGTCCGTCAATATTCCGGGAAAAAGGGTATCGCTTTTATTTCCTCTCTAATGAGGAAGAACGCATACACATCCATGTTACCTGCGAAACCGGAGAAGCCAAATTCTGGCTTGAGCCCATCGTCTCGCTGGCAGTAAATCATGGATTAAACCAAAGAAAACTGAAGGATATTCAGAATATCGTGGAGAAACACAAAGATGAAATCATTACCGCCTGGCAAAAGCATTTTATTGAGCGTTGAAAATATCACGCCCTTCGGCATTTGGCTCTTTGTAAAAGAAAAAGAATACTTTCTGAGTTTTCTCCAGTATCCTTATTTCAAAGACCAGACCTTGAATTCCATACAAAATGTCCAGTTGCTGCATGGTTACCACTTATATTGGCCAGACCTGGATGTTGATTTGGAAATAGATAATCTCGAGAATCCTGGAAAATATAAATTACATTCTAAGACCAATACACAGACAGCGAGAAAACAACCGTATTCTAAGTTACCATTGCGTGATGTTCGGAAAAGCAAAGCCCTGAGATCAGTTTGATCTTAATAAAATGATCTCAAAACAGCACTGAAAAACCCGGCGTATTTAAAATACGCCGGGTTTGATTTATATTTGTTAACAGGTTTTATCTTACCTTCTTCATATCTTCCTGACGGTCTCCTTGACCGCAATCCCCCGTTTCTTGAAATCCCTAATGAACAGCACCGGGTCTATGGACCTCTCCAGCGGCACCGCGCCCTTGGGCGCCAGCCCTTGCACTAAGTGATGGGCCACTATGGCCGCCGGGAACCCCGTGGTCCGCTCCATGGCGGTGAACCCGGTCCGGTCGTCCTGGAAATCAATGATGTCTATCTTGGCCTCCACCTTTTTGCCGTTCAGCTTTCCCAGGGCCGTTACCCGCAGCACTATCAGGTCCTTGTCCTTGGGGAAATCAATGGCTTTGGTGATCAGGGCGTGGCTTAAGCGGCGGGGTATCACCTTCTGCCCCTTGACCTCCAGCGGGGCCTGGTCGAAGAAGCCCAGCTCCAGCAGGGTCTTGATCTTCTGGTGGTGCCCCGGATAGCGAACCGTCTTGTAGTCGTATTCCTTGACCCGGCCGGCAAAGGTCCAGGGCGCGGTGGAGGTTCCGCCGCTGGTAACGAAGGCCTCGCATTTTCCCACCGGCCTGGGGAACTCTATGACCTCCAGACCGGCGAAGGTCGGGACCTTGGCCACCTTGCCGTTCCTGACTATGTAGGCATCACCGAAATACTCGTTGATCAGGCCCTCCACCGAGAAAACTAATTTGTAATTAAGCGGGCCCTTGGGCTTTTGGGGCAGGCCACCGCAGCGCATGTGGATCTCGTCCACCTTGTCCAGCTTGTTGATGAAGTAGGCGGCCAGGGTGTTGCCCATGCCCGGCATCAGCCCGGTGTCCGGCACGATGGTGATGCCCTTGGCCTTGGCCTGCTTGTGGAGCGATAGTTCTTTCAGCACCACATCCGTATTACCGCCCAGGTCGCAGAAATTGGCTCCGGCCTCCACCGCGGCTTTGGCCACGCCGTAGTTGTAGTGGTAGGGCACGGCGCTGACCACGCAATCGGCCCCGGCAAACAGCTTTTTGAGCGCGGCCGGATCCCCGGCGTCGGCCTTGACCGCCCTGGAGATCCCCGGCTTTACCAGCTTGTTGACCCTGGCCGCCCCGGTCTGGGCCAGCTTCAGATCGTAGTCGGCCAATATGACCGGCCCGGCCTGGCAGAACTTTGCCAGGTCATAGGCTATGGCCACACCCTGGCGGCCAGCCCCCAAAACTATGTATTTGTATTTCATGATTTGATTATAACCCAAGGGATGTGATTTGTCAAAATTTATTTTTGTTTTGGTTGCATAATTCGCCCCGGCCATATATAATTGGAAGATAATGCTTAAAGCGCTGAGACAAAAGGCCGAAGACCTCAAGAAAGAGACCTACGCACTGTACCTGGCCTATAGGGACCCGAGGGTCCCCTGGTACGCCAAGGCGGTGGCGGCGGCCACCGTGGCCTACGCCGTCAGCCCCATTGACCTGATCCCGGATTTCATCCCGGTGATCGGCTATCTGGATGACCTGGTGCTGGTGCCTTTGGGGGTCGCCCTTTCGGTCAGGCTCATTCCGGCTGATATAATGAAGGAATGCCGGCAGAAAGCCTGGCAGAAATTTCAGGGAACAGGTTCGCTGGGCCGCAAGGCCGCCACCGTGGTGGTGCTGGTCTGGCTGTTAAGCCTGGCTTTGTTGGCATGGCTGGCAATTAAAGCAATTGGGAATCGTTGATGCTGACAGTCCAAAGGATAATGAAGTTTCTAAAGCTCAAGCCCCTGCCCCAGGAAGGCGGGCTTTACCGGGAGACCTACCGTTCGGCCTTGAAAGTGGGCGGCGGGCCCGGGGTCGAACGCAGCATAGGAACCTCAATTTACTATCTGATAACGCCGGATAGATTTTCGGCCATGCACCTGGTTTGTTCCGATGAGATCTTTCACTTTTATCTCGGCGATCCGGTGGAGATGCTGCTGCTATACCCCGGCGGCAGGTCCCGGAAGGTGATCCTTGGGCCGGACATCGAAAAAGGCCAGCATCCTCAGTTCCTGGTTCCCAAGAACGTCTGGCAGGGCTCGCGGCTTGTAAAAGGCGGCCGCTTTGCGTTGCTGGGAACAACCGTTTTCCCGGGATTCGATTTCGCCGATTACCGGCAAGGCAGCCGGAAAGAACTATTGAAGCTTTACCCTAGATGCAAACAAGCAATAACTGCATTGACCGTAGAATGAAGACCTATCTTCTTTTAACCCTGTCGCTGGCCTTGTTAATTGTAGCGGCTTCGGCCCAGACCGGATTTAAGAGAGAACAGCTGAGGAACTCCCGGGTGCGGCAGGCTTATGTCCAGAAGGAACCGGGAGCAAAAGCACTGTTCAAAGCCCATGAACTTACCTATCCCCCAAAGGAGATCTTGATCAGGATATTCAAACAGGAAGGTCTGCTGGAGCTCTGGGCTGCCGATCCTGCCGGAAAGGCCATGACCCGGGTGAAAGAATACCCGGTCTGCGCCTCATCCGGAGATCTGGGTCCCAAGCGAAAGCGCGGCGACGGCCAGGTCCCCGAAGGGTTTTACACCATCAATCATTTCAACCCCCAAAGCAATTTTCATTTGTCGCTGGGCCTGAACTACCCCAACCGCTCCGACCAGCTTTTAAGCGACCGGGACGATCCCGGCAGCGCCATTTACATCCACGGCGACTGCGTGACCATCGGCTGCATTCCCATCACCGACGAGGGGATCAAGGAACTGTATCTGATCGCACTGGAAGCCAGAAACGGCGGACAGGAAAAGATCCCCGTCCACATATTTCCCTGCCGGATGGAGGGGCCAGGCTACCAACAACTGCTGGAGGAACACCGGGAAGACCCGGTTCTCCTGAGATTCTGGAACAACCTGAAGCAGGGTTATGATTTCTTTGGAACCAACAAACCCATTCCCCAGATAATGGTGGACCGCAAGGGTAACTATTTCTTCAACCAACCGTAAAACGCCATGTTCAAGAACCTGAGCATCCCCGTTAAAAGGCTGTATCTTCAGATTGCCGCCGTGATAGTTACCAACAGCTATTTTTTGGCGCCCTATCTGAAATACCTGCCCTGTCCTTCGCTTAACTGCTACGCCTGCCCGGCGGCAAGTTTCGCCTGTCCCATCGGGACCCTGCAGCACTTCGTGATCATCGGGGTCTTCCCCTTCTTCCTGCTGGGGATACTTTTCCTGGTGGGCGGCCTGGCGGGGCGCTGGGCCTGCGGCTATTTGTGCCCCTTCGGCCTGTTCCAGGACCTGCTGGCCAAAATAAGAAGGGCCAAGCTGGCCATGCCCTCCTGGCTGGGTTGGGGGCGGTATGTGTCTTTGATCGGCGTGGCCATTCTAATTCCGGCAATCACCAAGGAACCCTGGTTCAGCAAACTCTGCCCGGCCGGCACACTGGAGGCGGGGATACCGATAGTAGGCTGGGCCTTCTTCAAGACCAAGGCACTGGGGCAGTATTCGACTATACTGGGGATGACCGGCTGGCTGTTCTGGGTCAAGGTCGGATTGCTGGCCGGGACCATCGCGGCCGCCATCTACATCAAGCGCCCCTTCTGCCGGTTCATCTGCCCGCTGGGAGCCATCTTCGGTTTGTTCAACCGGGTGTCCCTGCTGCAGATCAAGGTGAACCATCACGCTCCGCACCTGCCGGCCGACTGCCGTAAGATCTGCCCGGTAGACATTGATATCAGAAAGGACCCGGTCTCGGCCAAGTGCATCCGGTGCATGCAGTGCACCAAGTGTCCGGGGGTGTCGCAGAAATAGCTTTGTGAAACAAGAAGAGCCCGAAGGATAAAATCCTTCGGGCTTTTTAATTTAATATTATTTCTATGGCGTCGTATACCTGATCGCATCCCCGAACATAAAATACAGCGCACCGGCCAGATCCTCCCTGCTTTGGCGCTCCCCCCTTTTTCGCAGGTAATCGTTTATTATCTCACCCCTGTCGTTCTTGTAGTCATAGGGATGCCGCAGGTTCATCTTGATCCGGCCCACCCGGCCCGAACCGTAGTGCAGAATGATCACTGTCCCGTCCTCCTGCACCTCCTCCACCAAGCCCACATGAGTGATCTTGTCGTAGCTGTTCTCCAAAGTGTTCTTAAAGAACACCGCATCGGCCGGCCGGGGCGGCATTTCCCGATAGGCCAGATTCTTGTCGTTGAGTGTCAGGTACAACGACTCCGAGAGCGGCCGCCCCTGGCGGACGAAATCATACTTTATCTTCCGGCCCATCACGGCATAAACTCCGTTGACAAATCCCGAGCAGTCGTTCTTGAACCTTTTATCCAGCTCGCTCAACCGCTTCACGCCTATAAGACTTTTGGCATAATTGACCAAAGCCAGCCGGGCCTGCATCTCCTCGCCGGCCGGCTCCTTTCTCTGAACATAGGCCGGGGAGCAGGATACCGTCAGCGCTGCGGCGAAGAGTATCAGACCATGGCGCCAGTATCTCATGCCTTCTTCCCGTAAGGAACGTATTTCTTGAACCAATGGAACCCGAACTTCTCCATCATTTTCAGATACCCGTCATTGCCTTCCGGCATGTAGTCGGCGCTGTAGTGCAGGCCAAAGTAGCGCTGGGCCGGGTTGATGTATCCCTGTTTTTGGATCCTGGCCAGGGCCCTTTTGACCAGGGCCGGGCCGCCGGTATTGCGGCAGACCCTCTCCATGTCCTTGAGCCTTTCCGGGGTGAGGGACACCTTCATCCCGGGATATTTTTCGTCAAAAGCCTTGACCAGTTCCCGGTCGCTTAAGTCCCGGTATCTTTCGGAATGGACCATGACCTTGACCGGAAGTTTTTTGCGGGGCACAGGTTTTGCCTTGGGATATCCCAGGCAAAGCAGCACCACCGGGAAGACTCCCTGGGGCAGTTTGAACATTTTCTTGAGCGCCGGAAAGAACTCCAGCACCGTCCCGATGTAGCAGCAGCCCAGGCCCAGGGCGTCGGCCGCGGTGCAGATGTTCTGGGCGCTGATGATGGTGTCCTGGAACGAGATCCAGAAATGACGGAAGGAACTGGCGGCGGTGAAAGGTGCATCGGAAAGTTTTGACCAGCGCTCCAGCCTGCGCCAGTCGATGCAGAACAGCAGATTGACCGGGGCCTGGCCCACAAAGGGCTGTCCGCAGCGCTTGGCCAGCTTGGCGTTGGTGGCCTGGTTCTCTATCCTGATGATGGAATAAGGCTGCAGGTTCCCCCCGGTGGGCGCGCGCAACCCGGCTTCGAGCACCTGCTCCAGCACCTTGGCTGGGATCTTCTTGTCCGTAAAGATACGGCAGCTTCCCCGTTCCAGCAGTAGCCGGATGGTGGGGTCGGCTGTCCGGGACTTAACCGCCTGTTTGATCCCGTGGTGCGAAGGCATGGCCTTAACCTTGTCTGTCATTTTTTCCCCTCTCCAGTTCCGTTTTCATCCGCTTATAATCATGATCGAATGTCTGGTCGTACAGTTCCTGCAACAGCCCTATTGCCCGGGTTTTTTGATCCTTGTCACCCGTGATGCCGCAGAGTTCGTAGCAAACCAGCGCTTCCAATATATTTCCTGGTTGTTTGTTGAGGATCTCCAAAAAAATCTTTTCAGTCCGGGACAGGTCGTTCCCGGCCGCTATTTTTACTGCCAGTATCTCCGCTTTGGCCAAGATATCGTCGCTTTTATTTTTTTGGGCCGAAAGCTTCGCCTTTTCCAGATGGTCCAAGGCCCCGGTCTTGTCCCCGGCCTTGAAACATACTTCGGCCAGCTGGAGATAATTTGAGTCCAGCTCCTTGTCAAAACCGGCCTCCAGGTCTATCTCCACCGCTTTCAGGAAATATTCCCGTGACCTCCCGTATTCCCCGGTCTTGGCGTATACCATTCCCAGCCCGCAGCATCCCCCCTCCCGGCCCTCGGGATCTCCGGCCTCTTCGGAGATGCTCCGCTGTTTTTCAAAATATTCCAGCGCCGTTTGATACTGCTCCTGCTCGGTATGCACTATCCCCAGATTGCCGCAGGACTGGCTGATTCCGGTCTTGTAATCCAGCTTTTGGGAGATCTCCAGTTTGGCCCGGTAACAGTCCAAGGCCTCTTGGTACTTCCCCTGGCGGTAGAAGATGTTGCCCATATTGCCCACCGCTATGCTTTGGTTGGCGGGGTCTCCCAGCCGCCGGGCCAGGTCCAGCTGTTTCTTGTAATATTCATAGGACCTGTCCAGGCGGTCCTGGAAGAAGTAGACGTTGCCCATGGTTCCGTAGGTGATGCTCAGGAACAGGGTGTCGTTCTCCCGCAAAGAGGCCTCGGCGCACTGCTCCAGGCATTCCAGGGCCTGGTCGAACCGGCCCCGGCTCATTTGAACCTGGCTGAGATTGCCCAGCCCGCTGATCAGGTGCTTGCTGTCCCCAAAGCGCTTGCTCCTGGCTATCAGATCATTGAAACATTCCTCGGCCTTCTGGTGTTTTCCCTGGGCGGCATACACCAGCCCGAGGTTGTTGATCGTCTGACTGATCCCGGACTGGTCACCCAACTCGGTATAAATGGCCAGGGCTTCGTTCAGCGAGACCAGGGGATCATGGACCTTTCCCATGTACCGCATTATCCGGAACAGTTTTATCTGGGAGTCGGCCGTCTGGCTTTGGGCCCCGGCCAGTTTGGCGAACTCCAGGTTCTTCCGGAATAGTTCTTCGGCCTGCTGCCATTCGCCCGACAGCTCCAGCACGTCGGCCTTGCTGAGACAGACCGAATAGGCATAGCACTGCCCGCCGGACTCCAGCCACAGTTTTTTTATGTGATACCGGGGGTTGGACATCTGTTCCTTAAATAGGCGTTTCCCGAAAGACCTGACCTGTCAGTCGCCGGAATTCCCCACCTTTTTCCGCAGGGACTTGGTCTGCCCTTTTTTCTTTTTATCATCCACCCTCCTGGCCCTGGAAGCATAGGTGGGCTTGGTCTTCCGGCGGAGCTTGGGCCTTATGGCCGCCAGCCTGATGAGCTCCGCCAGGCGCTCCCTGGCTTCCTGGCGGTTGGCCTCACGGGTCCGGTGGTTGCGGGCGTCGATCACCAGAAAACCATCCAGGTTGATCCGGTTCCGGTAAAGGGAAAACAGCCTCTGCTTCACCTCCGCCGTCAGTGAAAGGCTGCCGGCCGCATTGAACTTAAGCTTGACCGCGGTGGCCACCTTGTTGACGTTCTGGCCACCCGGACCCGAAGCCCGGATGAATTCCTCGGCCAGCTCGTCCTCGGATATCATTATGTTCTGGTTGACTATCAGCGCCATTTGCAACATGTTCTGTAATTATTGTTACGCCTTTCAGCGAGTTGATCCACCGGTTAGATACGGAATGGTATTATTTCCCTTTGAGTACCAGGACAAAGCTGTAAACTGTCAAGAATATTATCAGACCCCAGGAAAGGGCCATGAATAGGACACCCCAAGCGTTCATTTTTATGACCTCCTAATATTTACAATTCAAGCAGTTTTCTTACGCTTCCAGGCCCAGGCCACCAGCCATATGATCACCGCCCACAAACCAAACACCAGCCCCCGGGCGGCCCACTGGTACGGCTGGTCGGCCGGGGCCACCCCCTTCATCGCGATGAACGGCCAGAACTGCTGATAGGACCACACACCCAGCAGGATCAGCAGATAGGCCGGGGTCACGTATTTGATGATGGGTTTGTAGAACTTGGGGATCTTCATCTGGGCTCCCTGCTGCATCTCCTTCCACCCTTTTTCTATCCCGAATACCCAGGAGAACAGGATGATCTCGATGGCGGCGAACACCACCAGGAACAGGGTGCCGCCCCAGAAGTCCAGTTCGTCCACGAAGCCGTGGCCCAGGAAGAAGATGGCGGGCAGGCAGGCCGCCAACGAGACGGCTCCCAGCACCAGCACCGACCTTTTCCGGCTCCACTTCAGCTCGTCCTCCAGGAACGAGATGGCCGGCTGGATCAGGGATACCGAGGAGGTGATGCCGGCGATGAACAGCAGCAGGAACCACAGCCCGGAGAAGATGAAGCCCAGGGGAATTTTCCCGAAGATCATGGGCATGGTCACAAAGCCCAGGTTGAATGTGCCACTCTGGGCCGCGGTCAGGGCCCCGGATGCCCCGCCCAGGAAGATGAAGGCCGCCGGGATCACTATGGAGCCTCCCAGTATCACCTCGCAGAATTCGTTGGTGGCCGAAGCGGTCAGCCCCGACAGCACTACGTCGTCGTTTTTCTTTAGATAGCTGGCATAGGTCAGTATCACTCCGATCCCCACCGACAGGGTGAAGAATATCTGGCCGGCGGCTTCTATCCAGACCCTGGCATTGGAGAGTTGGGAGAAGTCCGGGTTCCAAACGAAGCCCAGGGCGTTCTTCACCGAAAGTTCCGGCAACGCCGGGTCCGGGGTTCCCAGTGACAGTACCCGGATGGCCAGCAGGATACCTATGGCTATCAGCACCGGCATTCCGTACTTGGAAAGTTTTTCTATTCCCCCCTGGATCCCCTTATAGATGAAGTAATAATTGAATAAAAAGGTGATAGCAAAGAATGTCAGGGCCGGGGCCAGTGACGAGAAGTACTGGTTCTGAGCCAGGCCCTGAAAGCCCGACAGGAAGGCTTTCATCTCGGCCTGGCCGGCCCCGAACGGCAGGTGCCCGGTGAAGGAATACCAGGCATAGGCCAGGGTCCAGGATTCGATGTACATGTAATAGATCAGGATGACGAACGGGCCCAGCACCCCGATGGTCCCCAGGTATTTGGCCCAGCGCCCGGTCCCGTCCAGCTTGTCGAACATGCCGGGAGCGGTCCCGTGGCCGCGTTCGCCTCCCATCCGGCCCAGGGTCCATTCCACCCACATCAGGGGAATTCCCAACAGCAGAAAGGCAACGAAATAGGGGATCATAAAGGCCCCGCCGCCGTTGAGCACCGCCTTGGCCGGGAAACGTAAGAAGTTCCCCAGCCCCACCGCGCTTCCGGCCACGGCCAGAATGACCCCCAGTTTGGAGCCCCATTGTTCGCGTTTCTCAGCCATACTCTCTCCTCTTAAACGCTTGAATATTGAATTTTGGAGACGGAATACAGAACAACCATCCGGTATTCAGACTTCAATATTCTGTATTCCGGGCCAGATCACATATTCTTCTTGATCATGTTGGCCAGCCTCAGGATCCCTTCCTCGATCTGGGCCTCGGTGGGATAGGAGAAATTCATCCGCATGGCATTCTGGCCCTTGCCGTCGCAATGGAAGGCGGTGCCCACCACATAAGCCACCTTTTCTTCGATGGCCTTGGGAAACAGCTCGTTGGCGCTCATGTTCTTGGGAAGCTTGATCCACAGGAACAGCCCGCCCTCGGGCTTGGTCCACTTGACGCCCTTGGGCATGTGTTTTTTGAGGGCCTTCAGCATCACCTGGCGCTTCTGGCCGTAGAGTATCTTGATCCGCTCGATCTGGGGCTGCAGCAGACCCTGCTTCATGTATTCGGCGGTGATCAGCTGGTTGAACGAGGGGCTGCAAAGGTCCATGCTCTGCTTGGCCACTATCATCCGGTCCATCCACTCGGCCGGGGCGGTGATCCAGGCCAGGCGCAGTCCGGGACAGAAGATCTTGGAGAAGGTCCCCAGCACTATCACCTGGTTCTGGGTATCCAGACTGTAGATGGGCGGCACCGGCTCCCCGGTAAAGCGCAGATCACGGTAGGGACTGTCTTCCACGATAGGCACTTCATACTGGTAAGCCAGCTCCAGCAGTTTCTTCCGGCGCTCCAGGCTCATGGTGATCCCGGACGGATTCTGGAAATCCGGCACCACGTAGATGAACTTCGGCTTCTTGTTCTTCTTGGCCATGGCGGCCAGCACCTTTTCCAGCTTGTCCATCCGCATTCCCTCATCATCCTGTGGCACGCCCACCATCTTGGCCCGGTAGGCAGTGAAGGCCTGCAGCCCGCCCACGTAGCTGGGAAGCTCCACGATCACGGTGTCGCCGGGATCCAAAAACACCTTGGACACGATGTCCAGCCCCTGCTGGGAGCCGGAGGTGATGAAGATGTTCTCCGGCTTGATGCCCGGCTTTTCCTGGGACATCCATTTGGCCAGTTCCTCGCGCAGGGGAGCCTCGCCCTCGGTGGTGCCGTACTGCAGGGCCATGGCCCCTTTTTCCCGCAGCAGCCGGCAGGAGATCTCCTCTATCTCCTGAACCGGGAACGTGTCGGGGGCCGGCAGGCCGCCGGCAAAACTGATGATGCCCGGCTGGCGGGTGAACTTCAAGAGCTCGCGGATCTCGGAACGCTTCATGTTGAGGGCGTTCTTGGAATAGAAGGCCGATAGATCTTTGATCATGGGGGTGACTCCCGATTATATTAATATATTTTGTTTTAACTTGTCGTTGAACCGGTTATCCTTTTGCCGGCTGGAAATATTTCTTTATTTTTATCTGATCCCCGGCAATGGCCTTCTTCAGTTCCCCCGGGCTGCCGTACTTCTTGCCGGGCCGGATGAACTGGTGGACCTCCAGGATCAGTTCCTTTCCGTAAAGGTTACCGGGGTTCCCGAAGGCATTGAATTCAATGGCCCGTGCGCTTCTGCCGCCGAAGGTCGGCCGGCTTCCTATATAAAGCATCCCGTCATAGTTCTTTTTGCCCGCCAAAGCCCTGGCGGCATAGACCCCGTCCCCCGGGATGAGTTTCAGTCTATCGCCGACTTTTAGGTTGGCGGTGGGATAACCCAGTTTCCTTCCCATCCCCCGACCCTTCACCACCCGGCCGCTGATCAGGTAGGGGTGGCCCAGCAATTTTACCGCCTGGTTGAAAAGGCCGTCTTGGATCTGCTTCCGGATCAGAGTGCTGCCGATCTTCTTTTGCCGTGACTGGCAGGCGGCTATCCCCTCCACCTTAAATCCGTATTTCAGCCCCAGCGTCTTCAATAGTGAGATATCTCCCCGGCGGCCTGCCCCGAACCCGCAATCCTGGCCGCAGATCACTGTTGCGGCTCCCAGCTTTTGAACTAATATATTTTTTACGAACTGCTCCGGGTCCATGTCGGCCATGCTTTTGGAGAACCGGATCACGGCCATCACATCCGCTCCCATCCGGGAAAGCAGCAGCATCTTCTCCGTCCCGGTGGTCAGGATGAAAGGCCGGCTGGCGCGGCGGAGCACCTTTTGGGGATGGGGTTCAAAAGTAAGGACCACGCTCTGGTGTCCGGCCGCTTGGGCCCGGGTGATCAGTTTTTTTATCAGGACCTGGTGGCCCCGGTGCAGTCCGTCGAAAACCCCCAGGGTCACCACCGCACCGGGATGCTCCCGGCCGAAATTATTCAGGCGGGTGATGGTCAGCATTGGGCCGCCAATACAGTCTGCGGCTTGAAGATATTGTCCTGGATCCGGCCCAGGGCCAGTATTTGGCCCTGGTAGCGGGCCTTGATCTGTCCGGAATCGGGATGGGGATATTCCACCGGATTGCCGTGGCCTATCCTTTGAACCTGTTCCGGGGAAAGTTCCAAGGCATCCAAAAAGTACAGGGCCTGGTCAATGGAGACGGCCCCGGACTCAAACTCTGCTCTGCCGGAGTTTCCGGGCACGGCCCGGTCCAGGGTGAATTCTCCCACTGCGGTTCTGACCAGTTTGGCCAGGGCCGCTCCGCAGCCCAATTTTTTTCCCAGATCGAAGGCCAGCGAGCGGATGTAGGTGCCTTTGGAGCATTTGACTGAAATGGTGATCTCCGGCAGATCGATCGATTTAAGATCGATCCGCTGGATCTCCACCGGACGGGGAACCAGTTCCACCTCTATTCCCTGGCGGGCCGCCTTGTACAACGGCTGGCCGTCCTTTTTGATGGCCGAGAAAGCCGGCGGGACCTGCATGATATGGCCCTGAAAATTGCTCAGCGCTTTCTCTATTTCGGCCCGGCTGAATACTGGAACGTCTGAAGTGGAAAGCACCTGTCCGCTAAGGTCGTAGGTATCGGTGGTTATCCCCAGTTTGATGACGGCCAGGTATTCCTTGTCCAGTCCTTCAAAGAACTTGGCGGCCCTGGTGGCCTGGCCGGTCAGCACTATCAGGATGCCGGAAGCTTCGGGATCAAGGGTTCCGGCATGCCCAGCCTTCTTGATGCCCAAAAGCCGCCTGAGGCTGGCTACCTGGGCAAAGGAGGTAGGTCCCGGCGGCTTGTTGATGATGTAAACTGAATCTTCCGGCAGTGCGCTGCTCATGGCCGGGCCTTAAAGTATTTTTCCGCCGAAGCCGCGATGCCCGAAACGCTGAGGCCGTTCTTTTCCAACAGCAGCGACCGGGGCCCGGCCTCCACGAAACTGTCGGGCAGGCCCAGCCGCTGGATATCGGTTTTCAGTTGCTGCCGGTTGGCCAGTTCTAAGACTGAAGAACCGAAACCTCCGGCCAGAACGTTCTCTTCAATAGTCAGCACTTTTTTATGGCGGGCCATGATGCCGCCGATGGTTTCTTCGTCCAGTGGGCTGGCAAACCTGGCGTTCCAGACTTCTATCTCCAAACCCTTTGCTGCCAGCAATTCTGCCGCCTGCCGGCCTAAAGTGGCTCCGATGCCCAACCCCAATATGGCTCCGTCCTTTCCCTCCCGCAGTTTTTCGGCCCGGCCCAAAGGCAGTTCCTGTGGGGCGGTCAGCTTTACTCCGAAACCGCTGCCCCGGGGATAGCGGATGGCCGAGGGACCCTGATGTTTGAGGGCGGTCACCAGCATGTCCCTTAATTCCTGCTCATCCTTGGGGGCCATCAAAAGCAGGTTGGGAATGCAGCGCAGATAAGAGATGTCAAAAGGCCCGTGATGGGTGGGGCCGTCCTCGCCCACCAGCCCGGCCCGGTCGATGGCCAGCACCACCGGCAGTTTCTGGAGGGAGATGTCGTGAATGATCTGGTCGTAGCCCCGCTGTAAAAAGGTGGAGTAGATGGCCACCACCGGCCGAAAACCCCGGGCGGCCAGGCCGGCGGCAAAGGTCAGGGCGTGCTGTTCGGCGATGCCCACGTCGTAGAACCTTTCCGGAATGGCGTCCCGGAAGATGTCCAGGCCGGTGCCCTCGGGCATGGCCGCGGTGATGGCCACGATCCGTGGATCTTTGCGGCCCAATTCGGTAAGGGTCTGGCCGAAGACCTCGGTGTAGGAGGGAATATCAGACTGGGTGCGGGAGTTGCCTGTCTCCGGATCAAAGGCCCCCACCCCGTGGAATTTTTCGGCGTTGTTCTCGGCCGGGGCATATCCTTTGCCCTTGGTGGTCAGCACGTGGAGCATGGTGGGGCCGGGCAGATCCTTGATCCGGGACAGGATCTTGATCAAAGCCTCCAGGTCGTGGCCGTCCACCGGCCCTTCGTAATGGTAGCCCAGCTCTTCAAAGGTCAGGCCCGGAACGATCAGGTTCTTGAATCCCTGGCGCAAACGGCGGAACATCACCCTGGTCGGCTGGCCGAAGTTCTTGGGCAGTTTGCCCAAAAGGTCCCAAAGGTTTTTCTCAAAACTGGTATAGGCCGGAGCGGTGGTAATCCGGGTCAGGTACTGGCCCAGGGCTCCCACCCGTTTGGAGATGGCCATCCGGTTGTCGTTCAAAACCACCAGCATATTCTTTTTCAGCTGGCCGGCATGGTTCAGTCCCTCAAAGGCCAGTCCACCGGTCAGCGATCCGTCGCCGATGATGGCCGCCACCCGGAATTTTTCCCCGGCCAGGTCCCGGGCGCAGGCCATCCCCAGGGCCGCCGAGATGGAGGTGGAGGCGTGTCCGGTGTCAAAGCAGTCGTAGCAGCTTTCAGCCCGCTTGGGAAATCCGCTCAGGCCCTGGTAGGTCCGGATCGTGCAGAATTCATTTTTTCTGCCGGTCAGGATCTTGTGGGCGTAGGTCTGGTGGCCCACGTCCCAGATCAGCTTGTCCTCCGGAGTGTCAAAGACATAGTGCAGGGCTATGGTCAGCTCCACCGTTCCCAGGCTGGGCGCCAGGTGCCCGCCGTTCTTGGAAACCACGCTGATGATATGCCGGCGCACCTCGCCCGCCAGCTGCTGCAGCTGCGGCAGGTTCAGTTTTTTCAGGTCGGCTGGATTATTTATGTTATCCAGGATCATGGTTCATCCTATCAGGTAGTGAAATAAAATGCCCCAGCCGATGCCCAGGATGCATCCGGCAAAAACCTCGATCGGGGTGTGGCCCAGCAGTTCTATGATCTGCAGGCCCTGGGTCCTCTTCTTAAGTGTCCGGCTTTCCAGTATCCGGTTCAGGGCCACGGCCTGGCGGCCCACCGCCCGCCGCACCCCGGCCGCGTCGTACATCACCACGAAGGCCACATAGGCCGACAGGGCAAACAGCCAGCTGTCGAACCCGGCGCTTAAGCCTATCATGGTGGCCAGGGTGGCCGAGGAAGCGGCGTGGGAGCTGGGCATCCCGCCGGGCTCCAGGGTCCGCTTCCAGTTGAGCCTCCCCTCCCAGATGACCGAGGCAAAGGCCTTCAGTATCTGGGTGGACAGCCCGCTGGCGGCCACGGCCCACAGCAGTTTGTTATTTAGGATCTCCCAGAACGGCATATATTAGTGAACTGGAAATTGGGATTTGATATTGGGGCCTGGGGGACAAAAGACAATAACCTATGAACAGTGAACGATAAACACTAATACTTGTCCTGAGTAATGCTGGCTTGCCTAACAAACGAATGGACAGCAAACACCAAACTGGTTTCGTT